>CATIMP010000030.1 GCA_949528465.1 Bacteroidota bacterium
AAATCTGATGGAATAATTCAAGGGCAAATTACGGTAGGTAAACTAGCCGTAGAATCTGGCGCAACACTTAATGCCCAATGTAGTATGAAATCTGCTGCAGTAAAATCTATAGTTGATGAAGAGCCCAAAAAAGCAGAAAAAACGGCCTAAATCTTGGGCGATACTTTCTGGAGTGGCTATACAAATGGGGGTTTCGCTCTACTTTGCTTCCCGTGCAGGCAAAGCACTTGATGCCCACTGGGATACCGGCAAAACATTTACTCTCGTCTTTCTAATGCTCGTACTTTTTTTGAATATTTATTGGCTGGTAAAATACTTAGAACGTTTTAATTCGTGAAGCAGTCACTTCGGCATTTAGGTCAACTCTTGGCCGTGGTTTTTGTTATTGGTAGTATTCATTTAGTTACTATACTTAATTTGAATTATAATTTTCCTGTTACTACGCTTTACCAACTTTATGCGATAAACTTTATCATAGCCATTGCTGGCTATGCTATGATTAGATTCGCGTATTGGCTAAAATCCCAAGTAGAGGGGTTTGTTTTTTTATTGGGTAGTTTTATAAAGTTTGGTGTGCTTTATGGACTTTTTTTGGCAAACGAAACAGCCGCCATACATGACTCCAAACAGGCATTTTTACATCTTTTTATTCCCTATGCCGTTTGTCTCATTTGGGAAATTGCGGCATTGTCCAAAATATTAAATCAAGCACCCCAAAGTTCTGTGTGATTTTCATGTCATTTACTTTTTTTTCTTATTGGTAAAAGTGTACATTTGCAGCGTTTTAATTCCAACCAACAGTTGCGTCTAATTCAAAACATTTGAAACGAATTTTTACAGCTCTTTTTGCACTTCTATTAGTAACGTCTGCTTTTGCTAATGCTCCTGTTAAAGAAAAGGAAAAAGAAGGCTCTGTCAAAGACGAAATAAAAGCCTATATCCAACACCACTTAAAAGACTCGCACGACTTCTATTTAGGGTCTTATAAAGAGGATGGGAAAAAGCATTATTTAGGATACGTCGGACTGCCTATTATCATATGGGATAATGGGTTGAATATTTTTTCTTCAGCAAAGTTTAAGCACGGAAAAGCGGTTGTTCAAAAAGGAAGTAATTTCTACAAACTCTACCACGGAAAGATTTATAAAACGGATGCTGCTGGCACCATTACCTACGACGATTCGCATCATCCTGTAAACGAAAAACCATTAGACTTGTCCATCACAAAAAGTGTATTGACAATGTTATTAACTGCCTTATTTATGTTTTTTTTGTTCCGATCGTTAGCGCGTTCTTACAGCAAAAACGGCAATATTGCGGCGGGAATTGGTCGCTTTTTTGAACCTATCATCTTGTATGTTCGAGACGATATCGCCATTCCTAATATTGGCAAAAAGCATCACGGGCGTTATATGAGTTTTTTGCTCACCGTGTTTTTCTTTATCTGGTTTTTAAACCTATTGGGACTTACACCACTAGGAATTAATGTGACAGGAAACATTGCAGTTACTTTTGGGTTGGCGCTGATTACTTTTCTACTGACCAACCTTACGGCAAATAAAAACTACTGGGCACACATTTTTTGGATGCCAGGCGTTCCTGTGCTAATGAAAATAGCACTTATTCCAATCGAGTTATTAGGTGTTATCATTAAGCCTTTCTCATTGCTTATTCGTTTGTATGCCAACATGCAAGCAGGCCACATTGTACTGATGAGTCTTATCGGGCTTATGTTTATTTTTAACAACTGGTTAGGGACGAGTTTATCATTTGCATTAGCTTTTGCTATTTCAATAATCGAATTATTAGTAGCCTTATTACAGGCTTATATTTTCACTATGTTATCGGCACTCTATTTTGGGTTTGCTGTTGAAGAACATCATGATGAAGCGCATTAAAAACAATTATTAACAATTAAATACACACATATGGAAATTCCATTAATCGTAGGTGCAGGACTCGTCGTAATTGGCGTAGGTTTGGGGATAGGTAAAATTGGTAGCTCAGCTATGGAGGCTATTGCTCGTCAACCAGAAGCATACGGGAAAATTCAAACAGCAATGTTGATTGCAGCCGCTCTTATTGAAGGGATCGGATTTGCTGCATTATTTGCTGTATAATTAATAACATCACATGATAAACGGTAGCCAGGCTGCCGTTTATCTTGCTGAAATATAAGCGTATGGAAAAATTATTAGGCGAATTTTCGTTTGGCTTGTTTATATGGCAAACTGTTATTGTGACAGCACTTATTTTATTGCTGCGCAAATTTGCATGGAAACCCATCCTAAACACCATCAACGAAAGAGAAGAAGGTATTCGCTCCGCTATGGAGTCGGCTGAAGAGGCGCGTCA
>CATIMP010000031.1 GCA_949528465.1 Bacteroidota bacterium
AATTATTCCTGTAAACATAAACGGTGAATCCTGTACCTTTGTGCAGCAAAAATACACAAAATGTCTGCGCTTCCTATTGTTGCCATTTCTGTCGGTGATCCTAACGGGGTTGGTGTTGAGGTACTGTTAAAAGCATTTCAAGACAAACGCCTTTTTGAGCACTGTATTCCTGTGGTATATGCCGATTTTGCTTTTATTCAAGCACAACAAGAACATTTTGGTACACAAGTCCCATTGCAACTTCTAAAGAGTCTTCCAAATAAGGGAGTTTTGAATGTGAAATCGGTATGGGAGAATTCTCCTGAAATTGACTTTGGTAAGCAGAGCGCAACTGCTGGAGCCGCTGCCTTTGAATCGTTGCAAGCAGCCGCTTTAGCTGTACAGCAAAAAGAAGCGGATGCGCTAGTAACTGCGCCCATTCATAAAGCCGCTATCAAAAGCGATGCATTCCCATTTGCTGGACACACACACTACTTAGCTTCACTTTGGGGCGGAAAAGCATTGATGATTTTGGCACATCAAAAACTTCGTGTTGCCCTACTAACCGACCATATCCCTTTAGCAAAAGTAGCAACGCATGTTACAGCTGAGTTGATTCAAGAAAAAACACTTCAATTAGCGGATACGTTGAAAAATGATTTTGGTTATTCCCTTCCAAAAATTGCGCTGTTGGGACTAAATCCACATGCCGGTGACCAAGGCGTCATTGGTTCTGAAGACGATCGTATTTTAAAACCAGCTATTGCAAAATTGCAAAATGAAGAAATTGACATTTCAGGCCCTTTTGCTGCTGATGGCTTTTTTGGGCAAAAAAGCTATCAAAACTTCGATGCAATCTTATCGTGTTATCACGATCAGGGATTAGTTGGCTTTAAAACACTTGCATTTGGTAATGGTGTAAACATCACTGCAGGCTTGCCATTTGTGCGTACTTCACCCGACCACGGAACAGCCTTTGCTATTGCGGGAAAAGGAATTGCAAATTTTCATTCCTTTGCTGCGGCAGTACAGATGGCATGTGACATTTGGAACGCGCGTCAAAAGAACAACTAAATACAGGTCTGTACCGTCAAATTTTATATATTTGCCGACTGTAATGAAGGAAGCAAAAAATGTTCTGACTCCTTTTGTCTTAGCATTTGCTGGGCTCAAAGAAGGAATTCATCATTTTTCGCTTGACATTACATCTAAGTTCTTTGATGCTTTTGACTATACTGAATTCAACGCTGTTGTGCTAAACGCACAAGTTGAGCTAAACAAAAAGGCAAGTATGCTGGAGTTACAGTTTTCGATTTCGGGAACCGTTAACGTAAGTTGTGATGTTTCTAACGAGCCGTTTGACTTACCCATAAATCCCCACCACAATTTGGTGGTAAAATTTGGGGAAGTCTTTAACGATGAAAATGAAGAATTGCTTGTACTGCCACACGGCTCGCATCAGGTTGATGTTGCGCAAACGCTTTTTGAGACCGTTGTGTTAGCAGTACCGCAAAAACGGGTTCATCCGGGAATAGAAAATGGAAGCCTACATTCCGATTTGTTAGACAGATTAGAAGAATTGCATCCAAACGAAAGCACTAAAGAAACTGAAGAAATTGATCCCAGATGGGATGCGTTAAAGAAATTAAAAAAAGACTAAAACAGCTGTTATGGCACATCCAAAACGAAAAATATCCAAAACGCGTCGCGATAAGCGCCGCACACATTATAAGGCAGTTGCGCCACAAATTGCTACATGCAGCACTACTGGTGAGTCGCATTTGTACCACCGCGCCCATTGGCATGAAGGGAAATTATACTACCGTGGAAAAGTTTTAATTGACAATTCGGTAGAAACAGAAGATTAATATTTTCGACTTCCTATAAATTATAAGCGTCTTTAGTAAAAGACGCTTTTTTTGTCTATTTTTTATAATTTTTTTAGGTTTTTAGCTCAAAATGAGCTGATTTTTACTAATTTTCGCCAAAATTGTAGAAAAGCACTTTTGTGTAATTCGGGTTATATGACTACAAAAACCGCAGCCATAACCGCCGTTGGAGGCTACGTTCCTGAGCATGTGCT
>CATIMP010000032.1 GCA_949528465.1 Bacteroidota bacterium
CCGACCTAAAAGTAGGCGATACGGTTGAAGTAATGATTGACACTCGTGAAGACAAAACAGGTCAACTTATTTTATCACACCGTAAGGCACGTACCATCATGGCATGGGATCGTGTAAATACTGCCCACGACACACAAGAAGTGGTAACAGGATTTGTTAAGTGTCGTACTAAAGGTGGAATGATTGTCGATGTATTTGGTATTGAGGCATTCTTGCCTGGTTCGCAAATTGATGTAAAGCCTATTCGTGATTACGATCAGTACGTGAATAAAAACATGGAATTTAAGATTGTTAAAATCAACCATGAGTTTAAAAACGTAGTAGTATCGCACAAAGCACTGATTGAGGCGGATATCGAAGAACAAAAGAAAGAAATCATTGCGCAGCTTGAAAAAGGTCAAGTTCTTGAAGGAACGGTAAAAAACATTACATCTTATGGTGTGTTTATCGACCTTGGAGGTGTAGACGGATTGGTACACATTACCGATTTATCTTGGAACCGCATCAGTCATCCAAGCGAAATTTTGGAAGTAGAGCAGCAGCTTAACGTTGTAATCCTTGACTTTGATGATGATAAGTCACGTATCCAATTAGGTGTAAAACAACTTACGCAACATCCTTGGGAAGCCATTGGCGATACCATGAAAGAAGGTGAAACAGTTAAAGGTAAAGTAACAGTTATTGCTGATTATGGTGCGTTTGTAGAAGTAGCGCCAGGTGTTGAAGGACTTGTTCACGTTTCTGAAATGTCTTGGAGTACGCACCTACGCTCTGCACAGGACTTTGTAAAAGTTGGCGATGAAGTCGAAACGGTAATCTTAAACCTTGACCGCGAAGAACGTAAAATGTCTTTGGGTATCAAGCAATTATCACAAGATCCATGGACAGACATTACTATCAAATACCCATTAGGTTCTAAGCACACAGGTGTTGTGCGAAACTACACCAACTTTGGTGTATTTGTAGAACTTGAAGAAGGTATTGACGGACTGATTTATATTTCTGACCTTTCTTGGACAAAGAAAGTGAAGCATCCTTCTGAGATTGTAACTGTTGGTCAAGAGTTAGATGTTATTGTTCTTGAACTCGATGTAGACGGACGTAAACTTAGTCTTGGACACAAACAAACGACAGACAACCCTTGGGAGAAATATGCGAAAGACTATGCCGAAGGAACTGTTCACGAACTTGCATTAACTGAAATTGTAGACAAAGGAGCAACCATTGTCCTCAACGATGATATTACAGCTTTTGTCCCTGGACGTCACTTAGACAAACAAGACGGAACAAAACTTACGAAAGGCGAAGCAGCAGAGTTTAAAGTAATTGAGTTTAACAAAGACTTTAAGCGTGTTGTAATGTCGCATGCAGCTATATACAAAGGTGTTGAAGCAGATAATGTTAAAACGGCTAAACGCAAAATGTCAGATAACGCAGAAAAATCTACCCTTGGTGATTTGGACGCACTTGCAGCACTAAAGCGTAAGATGGATGGCGATGCCTAAATTCGATATAAGTTAAAAAACAAAAGGGGCGTTTAACGCCCCTTTTTTTATGCAATATTTTTGGCGATAAAATCGCCTACTTGTGAAGTGGTATATTTGTTTTCGGGGAAAACTTCTGGAGTACAAACCTTTTGAGCAAGCGCCAAATTCACCGCTTCGGTGATGGCTTTTGCTTCCGTATCCATATCAAAATGCGTAAGCATCATGGCTGCAGAAAGTATCATGGCAATAGGATTTGCAATGCCTTTTCCTGCGCCTTGAGGAAACGAGCCGTGAATGGGCTCAAAAAGTGCATGTTTTTCTCCTACAGATGCCGATGGCAATAATCCAATAGAACCGCCAATAACACTTCCTTCGTCTGAAATAATATCACCAAACAAATTACTAGTCAAAAGCACATCAAACTGGCTTGGCGCTAAAATCATTTGCATGGCAGCATTATCGACAAACAAAAATTGAAGCTCAACGTCGCTGTACTCAGCTTTGTGCAATTCCGTTACCACTCTACGCCATAACCTAGAAGATTCTAACACATTCGCTTTATCGATTAAAGTAACAATATTGCGTCTTTTTCTTGCTGCCCCAAACGCCATGTGTGCAATGCGTTCAATCTCTGCACGCGTATACTCACACAAGTCAGATGCGGTGTTTTGGTCTTCTGACAAGGTTTTTTCGCCAAAATAAATCCCACCAGTAAGCTCGCGATACATCACAAAATCGGTGCCCTTTACACGCTCTTCTTTTAGAGGCGATTGGTGTAGCAGTGCGTCAAAAGTTTTTACAGGACGAATATTTGTGAACAATCCCAATGCTTTACGAATAGCAAGCAATCCTTGTTCTGGGCGTACTTTTGCAGTGGGGTCGTTGTCGTATTTTGGATCGCCAATAGCGCCAAAAAGTACCGCATCACTTTCCAAACTTGCTTTTAGGGTGGCAGCAGGAAGCGGCTCGCCTGTTTTGTCAATGGCAATAGCGCCCATATCCGCATACGTATAGGCAAACTCGTGTCCAAATTTTTCTGCAACAGCATCTAAAACTTTAACAGCTTCTTGTATGATTTCAGGCCCAATTCCATCTCCAGGAAGTACGGCAATTTGTTTTTTCATCTCTAGTTGTTGAATAGTTGTTATGAACGATTTTGTTCAAATGCTATAATCGCTTCTTTTTGGCTTAATAGATAGTCAATGTCGTCGTAACCGTTAATCATACACATCTTTTTGTACGCATTGATTTCGAATGAAATGGCAATACCTGCTTCATCTATGCGAAATTGTTGCGTTTCTAAATCCACTTTGGCTTGTGTCGATGGATTACTATCAATAGCGGTAAAAATAGCTTGTAATTCGTTTGGAGAAACTTGAATTGGTAGTATACCGTTATTGAGTGCGTTGCCTTTAAAAATATCTGCAAAAAAGCTAGACACCACCACGCGAAAGCCATAGTCTGCCAATGCCCAAGCAGCGTGCTCACGGCTACTGCCACAACCAAAATTATTTCCTGCAACTAGAATTTTTCCAGAATATGCGTTGTTGTTAAGTACAAAATCTTTGGCTTGGTTATCGTTTGTAAAACGCCAATCACGAAACAAGTTTTCTCCAAAACCTTTACGATCTGTGGCTTTTAAAAACCTAGCCGGGATGATTTGATCGGTATCTACATTTTCGATAGTGAGTGGAACCATGCCACTTTCTAAAATTTCAAATTTTTCCATTACTGTTGACTTACATCTACAATTTTTCCTGCTACAGCAGCAGCAGCAGCCGTCACAGGACTTGCTAATAACGTTCGTGCGCCTTGTCCTTGTCGTCCCTCAAAATTTCGGTTTGAGGTTGAAACACAATAGGCTTCTGCAGGAATTTTATCGTCATTCATTGCTAAACAAGCAGAACAACCGGGTTGGCGTAATACAAATCCTGCTTCTTCAAAAACACGGTCTAAGCCCTCGGCAACAATTTGTTTTGCTACTTGTTGTGATCCAGGAACAATTAACGCCGATACATCGGGAGATTTTTGTTTTCCGCTCACATATTGTGCAGCAGCTCTAAAATCTTCAATTCTTGAGTTGGTGCAACTTCCAATAAATACATGGCTAATCGGCATGTGCAATAAACTGCTTCCTGCCTTTAGTCCCATGTAATG
Source organism: Bacteroidota bacterium (assembly GCA_949528465.1). Classification (GTDB taxonomy): domain Bacteria; phylum Bacteroidota; class Bacteroidia; order Flavobacteriales; family Flavobacteriaceae; genus UBA7446. Next base: position 3,645 of record CATIMP010000032.1, read on the forward strand.
CAATGATTTGATAAAACTCGCATCGTCCGATTCTGGGATGGTTTCGCTAATTTTAATGCCCATACCCGGATTTGTTCCATAGGTAATCATAGGTCGGATATCGGATGCGTCAAAATGATGTTCTAAATCAAAACTCGCACCATCATCTGTTGGAAGTGTTTTCCAATAGGCAATTTTCTGGTCTAGTGCTTCACCTTTTGGTGCGAATTCACGTCCAGAAACATAATCAAAAGTAGTTTGATCAGGTGCAATCATGCCACCACGCGCGCCCATTTCAATACTCATATTACAAACGGTCATACGTCCTTCCATGCTCATTTGCTCAAAAACACTCCCCGCAAACTCCACAAAATAGCCTGTGCCTGCATCTGTACCTAATTTAGCAATAATATAAAGGACAACGTCCTTAGGTTGTACATCGGGGTGTAAATCTCCAGAGACCGTTACACGCATGCTTTTTGGTTTTGCGACCAAAACACATTGACTGGCAAAAACTTGCGCCACTTGGCTTGTTCCAATTCCAAACGCGATGGTGCCAAATGCACCGTGCGTAGACGTATGGCTATCGCCACAAACCATGGTCATTCCAGGCTGTGTAACGCCTAATTCTGGGCCAATTACGTGAACAATTCCTTGATACGGATGTCCTAATCCATATAGCGTTACGCCATATTCCTCGCAATTTTTAGAAAGCTGCGTTACCTGTTTGCGCGAAAGCGCATCTTGAATGGGTAAATGCTGATTTTCGGTGGGCACGTTGTGGTCTGCGGTCGCAACAACTTGGTTAGGTCTAAAAAGAGGGATTTCTTTTTCTTCCAATACGTTAAAGGCTTGCGGACTGGTAACTTCGTGGATTAAATGCTTGTCAATGTACAAGATGTCTGGGCCGTTTTCTACGGATGATACCACATGGCTATCCCAAACTTTATCGAAAAGTGTTTTTTTCATGTAGATTTAACTAATACCGGCGGTTTTTACGATTTCAGGAATATCGTCGTCGGTAATTTCTTTCTTTTTATCTGCAAAAGTTAAAAATGTAGCATATGTCAAATCGAGCTCATCTTTGGTAAGTTCGATACCAATATTTTTGGCGCGATAGGCAAGTGCGGCACGTCCGCTGCGTGCTGTAAGCACTATAGACGAAGTGTCCACTCCAACGTCATGCGGATTGATAATTTCGTAGGTTTCTCTGTTTTTAATTACGCCATCTTGGTGAATTCCAGAGCTGTGGGCAAATGCGTTTGCACCTACAATAGCTTTGTTTGGTTGCACCACCATGCCCATGGCTTCGGAAACCATACGACTGGTTTGAGATAACAATTGCGTTTGAATATTTGTGTCAAGGCCTAAATTAGGATGCTGACGCATAATCATAACCACTTCTTCCAAAGATGTGTTTCCTGCGCGCTCTCCAATGCCGTTAATGGTACACTCAATTTGGCGCGCACCGTTGATTACTCCCGAAATTGAGTTTGCAGTTGCCAAGCCTAAATCGTTATGACAATGACAGGAAAGCGTTGCCTTATGAATAGAAGGCACATGCTCCATTAAATACTTTATTTTGGCACCGTATTCTTCTGGAAGGCAATATCCAGTCGTGTCGGGAATATTCAATACTGTAGCTCCTGCCCGTATCATCGCCTCACATACTTGAGCGAGATAGGCGTTATCTGTTCTTCCAGCATCTTCGGCATAGAATTCAATATCTTCTACAAACTTTTTGGCATGCTTCACAGCAGCTACACCACGCTCAATGATTTTCTCACGAGTAGAGCGGAATTTATGCTGTATATGCGAATCTGAAGTTCCTATTCCTGTGTGAATACGAGCACGCTTCGCAGGTTTTAGTGCTTCTGCCGCTACCTCAATATCTTTTTGTACTGCACGCGTAAGTCCACAAACAATAGCATTTTGTACTGTTTTGGCTACATCATTAACGGCTTCAAAATCTCCAGGGGAGGAAATGGGAAATCCAGCTTCTATGATGTCAACGCCGAGTGTATCGAGACGCTTGGCAAGAATCAACTTTTGTTCTTTGTTTAACTTACAGCCAGGAACTTGCTCGCCGTCTCGTAAAGTTGTGTCAAATATTTGAACGTGTTCTTTTCCCATCCATTAAAAGGTTGAAAGCAAAAGTAACTAATTTTAACAATTATGGTAGTGGAAAATGACTACAAAATGTATACAGCTGTAAAATGACGGCAAGGAGCAATAAGTCAAATTAAGAAACGCTATCCCACAACGCATCTTTTGGAGGCAATGCCGTAAACGTCAGCGGTTCTTTTAGCGTCGGGTGTGTTAGCGTCAGTTTTCGGGCGTGCAAATGGATGCTACCGTCTTTATTGGGTCGTTTGGCTCCGTATTTCAAGTCGCCTTTTATGATAAGCCCTTCTTTGCTAAGTTGCGCTCGTATTTGATGATGTCTCCCTGTTAGCAATTCAATTTCAAGCAAGCTATATCGGTCAAAGCCTTGTTTTTTGGTGTAAATCAGTTCTGCCATTTTGCTGTTGGGAACTTCCTTTTTATGTGCATACGATTTGTTTTGTGCAGACTTACGCACCAAATAATGCTGCAATCGGGTAGGGGCTTCTTTTGGTGTTCCAGTCACCATTGCCCAATATGTTTTTTGCGTCGATTTTTCGGCAAATTGCTTGTTTAAACGTGTTAGCGCTTTGGAGGTTTTTGCTAATACTAGAATGCCACTTGTGGGTCGGTCTAGTCTGTGAGGTAAGCCCAAATATACATTTCCAGGCTTTTGATCGCGGAGCTTTATCATATGCTTACAGCTATCCAATGCGCACAAATCTCCTGTGTTATCACCTTGCGAAAGCATTCCTGCTGGTTTGTTTATCACCAGCAAGTGATTGTCTTCAAAAAGAATTTCAGGGTGCAATTAGTACTGTTCTTCTTTGTTTGGAAAATCGGAAGACTTTACGTCTTTAATATATTGTTGCACAGCTTCTGTCATTTGTTCGTACAAATTCATATATCTGCGTAAAAAGCGAGGACTAAACTCTGTGGTAAGTCCCAGCATGTCGTGTAGTACCAACACTTGCCCGTCTACGCCATTTCCTGCGCCTATTCCAATAACAGGAATATGTACTGTTTTGGCTACTTTGGCAGCTAATGCAGCAGGAATCTTTTCAAGAACTAATGCAAAACAGCCTAATTGCTCAAGCAACTTTGCGTCCTCTATTAATTTTGCAGCTTCGGCTTCTTCTCTGGCGCGTACCGAATAGGTTCCAAATTTATATATGGATTGTGGGGTGAGTCCAAGGTGTCCCATAACAGGAATTCCAGCATTTAAAATACGCGTCATGGAATCTTTAATTTCGGCGCCACCTTCAATTTTCACAGCGTGTGCACCTGCTTCTTTCATTATCCGAATAGAGGAGCGTAGCGCTTCTTTTGGATCGGATTGATAGCTTCCAAAAGGCAAATCTACCACCACCAAAGCACGTTTTACCGCGCGCACTACAGCCGAAGCATGATAAATCATTTGATCAATAGTAATAGGTAGCGTTGTTTCGTGTCCAGACATGACGTTTGATGCTGAATCGCCAACCAAAATCACATCGATATTTGCTGCATCAACAGCTTTTGCCATGGAGTAGTCATAGGCAGTAAGCATAGAGATTTTTTCTCCCTCCTTTTTCATTTCAATCAGCGAGTTTGTGGTCACACGCTTATACGCTTTTTTAGCAGCTGACATATCGTTCTTTTTGCCAAAAATACACTATTGAGCGCATATCTATATAATATGACATCCTGTCAGTAAATTCAAATGGCATAATGATTGACTGTGTATTGAAAAATATTATTAGTAATGAGTAAAATTATCGGTATAGATTTAGGAACAACCAATTCGTGTGTTTCGGTAATGGAAGGAAACGAACCAGTTGTCATTCCAAATGCAGAAGGAAAGCGTACAACACCTTCTGTGATTGCTTTTGTTGAAGGAGGCGAAATTAAAGTAGGTGACCCGGCTAAGCGTCAGGCGGTTACCAATCCCACAAAAACCATTTCGTCTATTAAGCGATTTATGGGAAACAAGTTTTCAGAATCTAAAAATGATGTTGAGCGTGTTCCATATAAAGTTGTAAAAGGCGATAACGATACACCTCGTGTAGATATCGATGGTCGTTTGTATACTGCGCAAGAGCTTTCTGCGATGGTATTGCAAAAAATGAAAAAAACTGCTGAAGATTATTTAGGTCAATCGGTTACAGAAGCCGTTATTACCGTTCCAGCTTATTTTAACGATGCGCAACGTCAAGCAACTAAAGAAGCGGGTGAAATATCAGGCTTAAAAGTGCAACGTATTATCAACGAGCCCACAGCTGCTGCTTTAGCGTACGGATTAGATAAAGGCGGATCAGACAAAAAAATTGCGGTGTATGACCTTGGTGGAGGTACATTTGATATTTCTGTTCTTGAGCTTGGCGATGGCGTTTTTGAAGTACTTGCCACGAATGGCGATACACACCTCGGTGGAGACGATTTTGACGACGTAGTTATCCATTGGTTAGCTTACGAATTTCAAGAAGCTGAAGAAATTGACCTTCGCAAAGATCCAATGGCGCTACAACGTTTAAAAGAAGCTGCTGAAAAAGCAAAAATTGAATTGTCTTCTTCTACACAAACGGAAATTAATTTGCCATATATCACAGCTACAGCATCTGGACCAAAGCACTTGGTAAAAACCCTTACACGTGCCAAATTCGAGCAACTTGCCGATGAACTTGTAAAGCGTTCTATGAACCCCGTAAAAAAAGCGCTCGACGACGCAGGCCTTTCTACTGGGGATATTGATGAAGTGATTTTGGTAGGTGGTTCAACGCGAATCCCTATTATTCAAGAAGAAGTAGAGAAATTCTTTGGTAAAAAACCATCAAAAGGAGTAAACCCTGATGAGGTTGTTGCTATTGGTGCAGCCATTCAAGGTGGAGTACTTACAGGGGACGTAAAAGACGTATTGCTTTTAGATGTTACGCCACTTTCTTTGGGTATTGAAACTATGGGCGGCGTGATGACAAAATTAATTGAGTCAAACACCACTATTCCAACAAAGAAATCACAAGTGTTTTCTACTGCTGCTGACAACCAACCGTCTGTAGAAATTCATGTTATCCAAGGAGAACGTTCTATGGCTTCGGACAATAAATCTATTGGTCGTTTTCACTTAGATGGTATTCCTCCTGCACAACGAGGCGTGCCACAAATTGAGGTTACGTTTGATATTGATGCAAATGGATTGATACACGTAACAGCACTTGATAAAGCTACCAACAAGTCGCAAGACATTCGTATCGAAGCATCTTCTGGACTTACTGAGGAAGAAATTGAGCGTATGCGAAAAGAAGCAGAAGCAAATGCTGATGCTGACAAACAAGCTAAAGAGGAAGCAGATGTGTTAAACAATGCTGATCAAATGATTTTCCAAACAGAAAAGCAATTGAAAGAGTTTGGCGATAAGCTTTCTGCAGATAAAAAAGC
>CATIMP010000033.1 GCA_949528465.1 Bacteroidota bacterium
AGCCCATAAATTGTGGTCGCGCCAAAGGCGGCGATAAGGGCAAGCGTGCGTTTATCCATTTAATGCGACATTCATTTGAGCGACAGTAGCTTTACTATTTCCCAAAAAGATTTCATCGTTCCAGATTAATATGGGTCGCTTTAAACAACTATACTCTTGATCTAGCAACGCCTTGTAAGTGGCTTCTGTTAATGGTTCACCCTCTTTTTTCAATTGTGCATACACACGACCTCGTTTATTTATTAGCGTTTCGTAGCTATCCGTATGCGCGTATAAAAAAGCCAATTGTTCAGGCGTTATTTTTTGTTTTTTTACATCTTGCAGGTAGGCTGCATCTTGAATTTTTAATTCATTTATAATTCGAATACAAGTAGAACAACTAGACAGATAAAGAAATGTATTTTCCATAGTTGCACAAAGGTGAGTAAATTCACGTTATAATGCGGCGTCTTAACGTAAACTTAAATACATTTGCTCAAATTATAGTCATGGCGAATAAAAAATTAAAATTCAACTCCCGAACCATTCACGGTGGTCAACAACCTGACAAAGCGTATGGAGCAATTATGCCACCGGTTTATCTTACTTCAACCTATGCACAAACCAAACCAGGCGAGCATCTTGGTTTTGAGTACAGTAGGTCACACAATCCTACGCGCTCTGCGCTAGAAGCATCCCTCGCAAGCATCGAGTCTGGGAAACACGGACTCACATTTGCATCGGGCATGGCCGCCATTGACGCTGTAATCAAACTACTACACCCTGGAGACGAAGTAATTTCTACAAATGATTTATACGGCGGTACCTATCGTATTTTCACTAAAGTATTTGCATCTTATGGCATCAAGTTTCACTTTGTTCCAATGGGGGACATTGCAGCAGTAGAAAAACACATCAACACAAACACCAAATTGCTTTGGGTAGAAACCCCAACCAATCCATTAATGCAAGTAATTGACATCAAAGCCATGGCGTCAATTGCCAAAGCAAACAACCTTTTGCTAGCCGTAGATAACACTTTTGCCTCGCCGTATTTACAGCGTCCCTTAGAATTGGGTGCAGATATGGTAATGCATTCCGCAACAAAATATTTAGGAGGCCATAGCGATGTGGTACTGGGCGCTTTGGTACTTAAAGATGATGATCTTGCTGACCGATTGGCGTTTATCCAAAACGCTAGTGGCGCAGTTCCCGGTCCCCTTGACGCATTCTTAGTGCTTAGGGGCATTAAAACATTACATGTAAGAATGCAAAGGCATTGCGAAAACGGACGTATCGTTGCCGAATTTTTGGCGCAACATCCCGACGTTGAATCCGTGTATTGGCCTGGATTTGAAACCCACCCAAACCATGATGTGGCAAAAGCACAAATGGATGATTTTGGGGGTATGATCTCGTTTATACACAAAGACAACAGCCTTAAAAAAGCAACTCAAATAGTTTCCTCCTTAAACGTGTTTACCCTTGCAGAATCTTTGGGTGGTGTGGAAAGCTTGGCAGGACATCCTGCGAGTATGACACACGCATCTATTCCAAAAGAAGAACGCGAAAAAACAGGTGTAACAGATGGGCTAATTCGCCTTAGTGTTGGCATTGAAGACAGCGAAGACCTTGTTGCAGATTTGACTCAAGCATTAGGCTAAGTTTTAAAATTAGGTGTAAATTCGATACGCAAATTGAATCTTATGGAACACATCATTAACGGTTTTTTGAGTGAAGTCAGCAATCGCAACGCACACGAACCTGAGTTTATGCAAGCAGTTACCGAAGTGGCACAAACGGTATTGCCTTATATTGTTGAAAATGACATCTATCATGGAAAGAATATTTTAATGCGGATGGTTGAGCCTGAGCGTGTGGTTATGTTCCGCGTGCCGTGGGTGGACGACACAGGCGAAATACAAGTTAATAGAGGATACCGTATTGAAATGAATTCTGCTATTGGCCCTTATAAAGGCGGGCTACGCTTTCACGAATCCGTAAACTTGAGTATACTTAAATTCTTGGCGTTTGAGCAAGTATTTAAAAACGCACTAACAACACTCCCCATGGGAGGCGGAAAAGGTGGAGCAGATTTTAATCCTAAAGGCAAATCGGACGCGGAGGTAATGCGCTTTTGCCAAAGTTTTATGACCGAACTGTTTCGCCACATCGGACCTAACAGAGACATTCCCGCAGGCGATATTGGTGTTGGAGGCCGAGAAATTGGGTATATGTTTGGGCAGTACAAACGATTAAAAAATGAGTTTACGGGTGTATTAACAGGTAAAGGAATTTCGTGGGGTGGATCGCT
>CATIMP010000034.1 GCA_949528465.1 Bacteroidota bacterium
ATTAGACAATATGGGAGTTTATGGTGCAGGAAAAGATTATATGCCCGAAACTTTTTTTAGTGCAGATGCCTTTTCCAATCCAAAAACACTTGCCTTGTTAGCACTCGGTGGATTTTTAGTTGGATTTGGAACACGCTATGCTGGCGGTTGTACTTCTGGTCATGCCATTTCTGGGCTTAGCAATTTGCAATTACAATCCTTAATTGCCGTCATTGGATTCTTTATTGGTGGCTTACTTATGAATCACTTCTTATTACCTTATTTATTATGAAACGTGTACTCCTTTATTTTTCAATCGGTATTCTTTTTGGTATTACCATGATTAAATCCGAAGCTGCATCTTGGTTTCGCATCTACGAAATGTTCCAGTTTAAATCCTTCCATATGTATGGCATTATTGGCGCCGCAGTTGTTTTAGGTGTCATCATTACAAAATCCATTAAACGCTTTAAACTACGTTCCTTTTTTGGCGAAGAGATTCATATTCCCAGCAAAACAAAATTGGTGAAAGCACCGCTCTTCGGAGGGGTTATTTTTGGTTTAGGTTGGGCACTTACAGGAGCTTGTCCAGGACCTATTTACGTTCTTATTGGCGCTGGGTATTTCCCACTATTTATCGTGTTAGCATCTGCGCTATTGGGCACATATTGCTATGGTGTACTGAAGCCACGGTTACCGCACTAGCAAAAATTAGCACATGACAAAATGTCAATTCCATTGATATTTTGTACTTTTACAGGCCAATTGAAACGAATGCATCAAACAAAAGAAACAGCGACAAAAAACCCCAACGCCTTCAATGGTAAAGTATTGGAGTTGGATTCGAAAACCAGTATCGGTGGCAAGAAGATGTTTATTGAGTCGTATGGCTGCCAGATGAACTTTTCGGATAGCGAAATTGTCGCATCTATTCTTAGCGAAGCAGGGTATAAAACTACGTCGCAACTAAACGATGCTGATTTAATTTTGGTTAATACGTGCTCTATTAGAGAGAAAGCAGAACAAACTGTCCGCAAGCGATTAGAAGCTTTTCAAGGGGTAAAAAAAACAAATCCAAATGTGAAGGTGGGCGTTTTAGGCTGCATGGCTGAACGACTTAAAAGTGCCTTTTTGGAAGAAGAAAAAATTGTGGATTTGGTTGTTGGGCCCGATGCCTACAAAGATCTTCCGAACCTGGTTGCAGAAGTTGAAGCGGGTCGAGATGCAGTGAATGTAATCCTTTCAAAAGAAGAAACATACGGCGATGTTCAGCCTGTACGATTGCAATCAAATGGGGTAACAGCTTTTGTTTCCATTACGCGTGGATGTGATAATATGTGTACTTTTTGCGTGGTACCGTTTACGCGTGGTCGAGAGCGTAGCCGTGACCCAAAAAGCATTTTAGAGGAGATGAATACATTGGCAGTTGCGGGATACAAGGAAGTTACACTTCTCGGTCAAAATGTTGACAGCTATTTGTGGTACGGCGGCGGACCCAAAAAAGATTTTGCCAAAGCTAGTGCCTTGCAGCAAAAAACAGCCGTTCATTTTCATCAATTGCTGGATTTAGTTGCGCAAGCTCACCCGGGAATTCGCATTCGCTTTTCTACCTCAAACCCACAAGATATGACGCGTGATGTCTTGCACATCATGGCAAAACATTCAAATATTTGCAATTACATTCATTTGCCTGTTCAGTCAGGAAGTAATGCCGTGTTAAAAGCGATGAATCGCCAACACACACGTGAAGAATACATGGAGCTGATTGACGACATCAAACGTATTGTGCCTGACTGTGGAATTTCGCAAGACATGATAGCAGGTTTTCCAAACGAAACGGAATCCGATCACAAAGATACCTTGAGTTTAATGGAGTATGTAAACTATGATTTCGGGTTTATGTTTATGTATTCGGAGCGCCCTGGTACTCCTGCTGCAAAAAAACTTGAGGACAACATTCCGCAAGAAATCAAAAAAAGACGTTTGCAAGAAATTGTTGCCATGCAACAAAAACATGCGCGCAACAAAAACGACCAGTTTATTGGCACAACCGTTGAAGTTCTCATTGAAAAAGAATCCAAAAAATCGAATGCACAATGGAGCGGTCGTACGCAACAAAACACCGTAGTAGTTTTCCCAAAAGAACACTACGCCGTTGGTGATTTTGTCAAAGTTACTATTGCGTCTTGCACCTCGGCAACACTTCTGGGAGAGGCCGTAGGTTTTGGTCCAACACAAAGGCATCATCATGGATAACGTTCAAAACATCAAGCAACGATTTGGGATTATTGGTAACGATACGCAATTAAATTTTGCTATAGGCAAAGCATTGCGTGTGGCACCTACCGAAATATCTGTGCTAATTACAGGGGAATCTGGAGTTGGGAAAGAAGTTTTTCCACGAATTATTCATCAATTATCCAATCGAAAACACGGCAAATTTATTGCTGTAAACTGTGGGGCAATTCCAGAAGGAACAATTGACTCCGAACTTTTTGGACACGAAAAAGGTGCGTTTACTGGCGCAACCCAAACGCGTAGCGGCTATTTTGAAGTTGCCCATGGAGGCACGATTTTCCTGGATGAAGTTGGCGAATTGCCACTTGCCACTCAAGTGCGACTGTTACGCGTATTGGAAAATGGTGAGTTCATGAAAGTGGGTTCTTCCAAAGTGCAAAAAACAGATGTACGTGTGGTAGCTGCCACCAACGTACGAATGATGGAAGCGATTCAAAAAGGAAAATTTAGAGAAGACTTATATTACCGATTGAGTACGGTTGAAATTAATTTGCCTCCGCTGCGAGAACGAAAAGAAGATATTCATTTGTTGTTTCGAAAGTTTGCTGCCGATTTTGCCCAAAAATACCGCATGCCAACCGTGCGTTTGGACGAGCAAGCACAAAGCCTTTTGGAACAACAGCAATGGGCTGGAAACATTCGACAACTACGAAATATTGCAGAACAACTTTCTGTTTTGGAGCAAGAACGCAACATTACTGCCACTATTTTACGACACTATTTACCTGCTACAAAAGCAAATCTTCCTGCGGTGATAAACGCAAAAGAATCCGGTAGCGATTTTGGATCAGAAAGGGAGATTTTATACAAAGTTTTGTTTGATATGAAAGCTGATTTGAATGACCTCAAAAAACTCACCCACGAGTTGATGAATACTTCAAATATGGATCAAGCCAAAACGCAACATGAAGGTCTGATTCAAAAAATTTATGGCGAAGAAAGTGACCCTGATCAAGCGCATCCACTTGAACAAACAAACGTTTCGGTGAATGAACCAGAGCCATACAACAACTCGTTCGCTTTTGCCGAGGAAGTACAAGAAGCAGAAACCTTATCGCTTCAAGACAAAGAATTGGAACTCATTGTTAAGGCTTTAGAGCGAAATAAAGGAAGGCGAAAAGCCGCCGCCGCCGAACTGGGAATTTCAGAACGCACTTTGTATCGTAAAATCAA
>CATIMP010000035.1 GCA_949528465.1 Bacteroidota bacterium
AGTGCAAAGGTTGATGTAATCAGTACCTCGCCTATGTATCGCCAGGTTCTTCAGGAAAGTCTTAACAGTGGAGCAAATCTTCAAGTTGCGATTCCTAACTTCTTCACGTTCGAATCCTCTCACGCCGATGCCGGAATGAACTCTACATTTACCTTGAGTTCTGGGTGTATTGATGCTCTGCTCGTATGCCCTCATTTTGCTACTAAATCTGTAGATGATGGACTGACTGGTAACGCACTGACTGGATTTGATAAATCCCCATACCGTACGCATCCCGCTGCTCGATTTAACGGTGTTCGCATTGACACACTTACTGTTGATGTAAATGGGACTCAAGTGCTGTCAAATATGCAAGGAAAGGAATTTATTTATCATCAGCTGACTGCTATGGGAATCAAGGGTGGGGTCGCTGCTAATGCGCTGGCTCAAGCGGTTCGTAAATCAACAGTAGCGGGTGGTTTCGAAGCTGCAACTCTTGCCGATTATAAGGCTCAAGGCTATGTTGTTCCTGTACGCTTCGACCACGGAAATGAACCACGAGTTCTATCTGGTATTCAAGGCAGTGCTTCTAACGGTGTGCAGTTCAATATTTCTACTACTGCCAACTCGGTAGGCACTGCACCAACAGGTGGTTACAAGCTTCTTAATGCTGTTCTTTGCAAATCGGTCCTGACTGTTTCTGGCGGTGGCGTTGTGAGCTTCCAAGCTTAAATAAAAAAAAATATCTTTGGTATGATTATATAATGGTTTTTCAAAGAGAACTTTATTCAAGCAACGAAAAGTCTTTCGGCTATTCTTTCCAAGATATGCCTATCAGAGGACCACCAGGAACTATCAATGCAGACCTAATGCTTGCAGTTGTAGGCGTTGATATCACAAAAGAAAATCGTCAAGTTGGTGGAAAACCAATTGACAATATGACAGTCCCTTTCAATCCTATTGACCCAATTTATTTTCAAAGTGGTCAATAAAATAATATAGGGTTAATTCAAATGGCTAATACATTTGAATGCAATATTTGTTTGACACAAAAAAGAAAAAGAACAAATAATCATTGGACTTGCGGTAAGTGTAATAACACTCAATGTATAGAATGTGTTATACCACTAATCAAATCCTATGATGGTTTGTTAAAGATTAAATGTCCTTGTTGTAGGGCTAACGTGGTTTTTGTAGATATTGTTCGTGGAAACAGAATCTACACCAAAAATTTTAAAGTGTTACACGGTATGCTTGATGCTCTCTATAAAGAACTTGATGATGACTTAAGTGATGAAGAGGAAGTTAGAGAAATAATAATTAGCGAATGATTCGTTTTATTTTTGTCAAATTTTTTTTCTTTAGTTATATTATAATGGCTAAATCAATGCAATTATTAGAATTCTCACCAGTAATGAAATTTAAAAACGGAGCTCTGTCTGGCTTCTTTGCAAGTGTGGATAGAAAACCTGTAATTGTAAAATTAGAAGAAGTCGTCGCACCTTTAGGTGTCAGCGATTTCAGTAATAAAAAATCTATAATTTTGAATATCGATGAGGCTATACATAATGTTGAAGATTTATTATTGGTTCAAGCTGCTGCAAAAGAACACCCAGAATGTCAAGGAAAAGAATTTAGTGAAATCGTCAAATGCAGCGACAAATATGGAAGACAGATAAAAGTAAATATAGTGGATGATACTTTGTTTTTTGATAAGAATGCATATCCTTGTAGTGATTCTGTATTTAATAAAAGATGCCTTGTTAATATTTTGATTGAAGTGAATATGTGTTGGATTAGAGGTAAGCAGTCTGGCGTTAGTGTAAAAGCCTTACAAATTCGTCATCTTAAAGATATTATTGGTGGTGTTGATGCCGGTCCAGCCCTTAAGGAGTGTTGCGTTTAATTTAATTTGTTGTATTATTATATGATGAAATTGACCGAGAAACAGATGCAAACCCTCAAGAAACACGCTACGAAGCATAAGGGAGGAATGCAGTCAAAGCATATGAAGAGTATGATGAAGTTTATGAAACAAGGTCACTCTTTTATAGCGGCACACGGAAAGACAAAAAAGCTTGAATCTAAAAAATAA
>CATIMP010000036.1 GCA_949528465.1 Bacteroidota bacterium
AAGATCAGTGACGGCATTGTAATCGTGTGTGAACAAACGGACTTTAACCGTATTGTAGCTGTTCTGCCAATCGGGATGATGATGCAAACGCTCTGCTACTTCTGCGACCTGTGTCATAAAAGCAAAAGCGGTTTTAAAATCAGAAAAAATAAACGAAGCCTCAAGGGCATCAGACTGCCATTTCCAATCCGAACCTACACTTCCTAATGCACCAGAAAAGTTTTCAGCGGTGTAATACTCCATTACATTTCACAGCTCATATCCGCGCCACAACATTGCGGAGATTTGATTTTACCCTCGCAAGAAGGGCATTGTGAAATTTGCACTTTAGTGCCATCGTCTAAGGATAAAAATCCATTTTCTAAAGGCACATCACATTTTCCACAAGTGGCTTTTACGGACATGCCGCATTGGTTGCATTCGTATGTAATCATAATATTTTTGTTATGCTATTTGAATATAAAGATACGGTTTTTACTATTCGATATAATATAAAACCGTCGTATGGTTTTCAAAAAGGGCTTTTTGGCTTGTCACTTTTTGTATGTTTTCAAACACATCTAAATCTTGTCCTTCGGGATGATTGGTTAAAAGATAAAAACCTTGCAAGTTAGCGGCATCGTTCAGGTTGTCTATGACGTCGAAAGTCTGCTGAAAAGCAAACGGAAAGGCAGCGTCCATGCGTTTATACACAACCACCTTCGCATTTTTTGGCAAGGCCTTAGCAACTACGGATGTGGGTAAGGCATTTGTAAGTTGGGGATAGATAAATCCGTGTAAAACAAATAGTAAGACACCCCACGAAAATGCCACGGTGAGTAAAAAAGCAGTAGTCTTTTTTCGCATATAAAAAAACAACCCTAACAATGTGCCAACAGCAGTTGGTACCAATCCAAAGGCCAAGTGTTGATAGGGTTGAAGGGCTTTTTCTAACCCTAAACCGATAAACGCCGCTACTGGAAGTGCGACGCCAATAAGTACAAGCAATACCATGCTAACCCAACTCCATTTTGTAAAACCGACAGTCATTTTTTTGGTAAAAAACGCCCCTAAAAGCAGTGCCAAAAATGCATAACACGGCATGGTATAATTGGGTAATTTTGTAGAGGCAATACTAAAAAATAAGATAAAAACGCCAGCTACGCAGGCTGCAAAAACCAACGCGGTATTTGTGCGTTCTCTCCATGCACGGCGAAACGCTTGCGGAATAAAAAAGGAGAAAGGTAAAAGTCCCAAAAGTACAAATCCCCAAGTAACCAAAAAGCTACCGCCATGCCCTTCCATAGGCGCAGAAAACCGACTTATATTATGGTCAAAAAAGAAGCCTTGCGTCCAAAGCCCATCTGTTTTGAGATGCACCTGCCAAAACCATGGTACTACCACAACTGCAATACCCAAAAGCCCCAATACAGGATAGTATCGGAACGTGTTTTTCAACTCTTTTTGTAATACCAAAAACAATCCCACAGAAAGCCCAGGTAAAGCAATGGCCACAGGCCCTTTGCTCAGCGCGCCTAATGCCAAAAAGAAATAAAACAACACCAAATACAAATGCTTTTTGGTTGCATAAAAGTGATAAAAACTAAAGAGTCCAAGGGTTATAAAAGCAATCAAATAGGGGTCTGGAACGGCGAGGTGAAACTCTTGCATAAAGAAAAAGGACCCCACCAAAATGACCATAGTCGATTGTGCCACAGCCTTTCCTAAGTGTTTGCGCGCAAATCCAAATGTTGCCAACAGCGTGATAAAGCCCATCATGGCCGAAAAAAACCGTGCGCCCAAAGCGGTAGTGCCAAACAATTTGAACCCCAACAGCATAAAATAATAATGCAGGGGCGGTTTGTCTGTGCGGAGTTCGCCATTAAATTTAGGCACCCAATAATCCCCACTTGCCCACATTTCTCTAGCAGCTTCAGCATTTTTGGCTTCATCCAAAATACTAATAGGATAGGCGTTTATAAATGTAAAACTGACTAATGCTGCCACGAATACGGCAAAAATCCAGCCTTTTTGGTTGTTTTCTAAAGAGAATTTCATCAACTCATTGGGTTCTTAGTACCTTTGTAAAAATAGCGCATAAAT
>CATIMP010000037.1 GCA_949528465.1 Bacteroidota bacterium
ATTTCACCACGGCTACCATGGAAGTGGATTACATTAAAATATACCAATAAGTAAAGATTCAAAATGATTGATATTTTAATCAAATTGAACTAAAATTAAATTATTATTTCAAAAAATAAAGTGACTAATACAACAATTACAAAACCAACAATGACAGCTGAAAAATCCATGTTTCTAGGTCAGCATCCTGCGCAATTTCAAGATAAAGAAGTTAAAGGAGCTGAAGTGACAAAAAACGGTGAAACGTTTTACAAGATTTCAAACGCCGACGGCATGCGTCCGTTTTTTATGAGTATTGTTAGTAATTCCAATCATTGGATGTTTATTTCTAGCAAAGGAAGTTTATCTGCTGGACGGCAGAACAGCAACTTTGCGCTCTTTCCATACTACACCGACGATAAAATTACCGAGTCTGCGGAAACCACAGGCAGCAAAACCATCTTTATAATTACTAAGTCTGGTAAAAATTTTTTGTGGGAACCTTTTTCAGAAAAGCACAATGGTGTGTACACCGTCACTCGTAATTTGTACAAAAACTCCTACGGGAATAAAATAATTTTTGAGGAAATCAACCACGACTTAGAAGTCACTTTCACCTACGAGTGGAATTCTAGTGATGTCTATGGATTTGTTCGTAAGTCTAATGTTACCAACAACAGCGCAGAAAATATTTCGATAAAGCTGTTGGATGGGATTCAGAATATTTTACCAAATGGCGTTGACCCTGCATTACAAAACGCTAGCAGCAACCTTGTTGATGCCTATAAAAAGTGTGAGTTGGAAGAAGACACAGGGCTTGGGATTTACTCCTTGAGTGCCATCATTGTAGATAAAGCAGAACCCAGCGAATCTTTAAAAGCAAACGTAGTTTGGTCAATTGGACTTGAAAATTCCAAAAAACTTATTTCATCGCTACAATTGGATACATTCCGCAGTGGTCAAGACCCAATACAAGAAGTAAACATTAAAGCTGAAAAAGGGGCCTATTTTGTTACAGACACCATCGAATTATCTGGTGGTGACTCAAAAAATTGGATGCTCGTAGCTGATGTAAATAAGACGATATCAGATGTCGTTTCAATCAAAGATGAATTGCTTCATAATACTCATTTGGAAGCAGCGGTGTTTGAAGATATTGAAAAGGGCTCTACAAACCTTATACAATTGGTAGGTGCTGCCGATGGATTGCAAATGACAAACGATCGATTGCGTAATATTCGTCATTTTGCTAACACCATGTTTAACATCATGCGAGGGGGTATTTTTGACAACAACTACCAAATTGAAAAGGCAGATTTCACAGCCTATATAGCGAATGCCAACCGCAAAGTATTTAGATTAAAAGAAGCCATTTTTGAAGCACTTCCCGAGGTATTTGAAGTAAATCGTCTTAAAGAAATTGCTGAAGCAGATGACAATAAAAATTTTAAAAGGTTGTGCTTTGAGTATTTACCGTTAAAGTTTAGTCGCCGTCACGGCGACCCGAGTCGCCCTTGGAACAAATTTTCAATAAATACCCGAACTGAAAACGGGGATAAAATTTTAGATTACGAAGGAAATTGGCGAGATATTTTCCAAAATTGGGAAGCCTTGGCACACTCATATCCAGAGTTTATAGAGGGTATGATTCACAAATTTTTGAATGCTACTACTTTTGATGGGTATAACCCGTATCGCGTCACCAAAGGCGGATTTGACTGGGAAACTATTGAACCAGACAATCCGTGGTCGTACATTGGCTATTGGGGAGATCATCAAATTATTTATCTCCTAAAATTCTTAGAATTCATTGAGGATTATTACCCCAATAAGCTGGAGTCTTACTTCAAACAAGATTTGTTTGTGTATGCCAACGTGCCTTACCGCATAAAGAGTTATCAGGATATTTTAAAAGATGCTAAAAACACCATCGATTTTGACTTTGAGCGAGAAAAAAACATTCAATTCAAGCGCGAAGAAATTGGTGTAGACGGAGCGCTACTTCGTGACAATACCGTTTTTATTTACAAGGTTAATCTCGTAGAGAAAATACTAGCAACAGTTTTGGCAAAAATGTCAAACTTTATCCCCGAAGGTGGTATATGGATGAACACCCAACGACCCGAATGGAATGATGCCAATAACGCCCTTGTTGGAAACGGGGTGTCTATGGTTACCTTGTATTATTTGCGTCGTTTTTTACGCTTTTTTGAGACTGTTGTAGAGAAATCAGAAAGTACAGATTTTCATATTTCTAAGGAACTACATCTGTTTTTTAATCAAGTTACAGCGGGGCTACAAGAACACAAATCACTGCTAGACGGAACCATTTCAGATAGGGACAGAAAACGTATTATGGATGTACTTGGCGAGGCAGGTAGCTTGTACCGCAATACCATTTATGACAATCGTTTTTCGGGAGATAAAGACGTGGTTACCAAAGAAGATTTGGTGTCCTTTTTGGATGTCGCAACGTTATTTTTGGAGCATTCCATTGAGACAAATAAACGCAAAGACAGTCTCTACCACGCCTATAATCTAATGACAGTAAACGGAACGGATGAGGTGCGTATTTCACACCTTCCAGAAATGCTTGAAGGACAAGTTGCGGTGCTGAGTTCAGGCTATTTATCTGCTAAAGAAAGTTTGGATGTGCTTAATGGACTAAAGGCAAGCGCATTGTTCAGACCTGACCAATACAGTTATATTTTATATCCAAATAAAGAACTCCCCCGTTTTGTTGACAAAAATACGATTCCTAAAGAAAAAGTCGCGGCGTCAGCGTTGCTAACAAAATTGGTTCGTGACAACAATAATCAAGTGCTTTCAAAGGATTTACGTGGTGATTATCACTTTAACGGAAACTTTAATAATGTAGGTAGCTTGCAAGATGCGCTTAAGGCGTTGCCAGAACAATATCAAGTAATGGTTACCAACGAAACCGCTTACGTTGAGCAAGTTTTTGAGGATATTTTTGATCATAAATCGTTCACAGGACGTTCAGGAACGTTCTTTGGCTACGAAGGTTTAGGGTCTATTTATTGGCACATGGTATCCAAATTACTTTTAGCAGTTTATGAGATTACGCGTGATGCGATTCAGGCTAACGAAGACCCCGCATTAATTGGAAAATTATTTGATCATTATTTTGAAATTAATGCAGGTATTGGTGCGCACAAATCACCAGAATTATACGGTGCATTCCCAACAGATCCGTATTCGCACACCCCTGGCGGTAAAGGAGCACAACAGCCCGGTATGACGGGACAAGTAAAAGAAGATATCATCAGTCGCTTTGGCGAACTTGGTGTTCGTGTATCAAATGGAGTACTCAAATTTGATCCAACTATACTCCGAAGCATCGAGTTTTTAACCAAACCGCAAACGTTCCACTATGTGAATCTAACAGGCGAAGCAAACTCGATTCCATTAGAAAAAGACACCTTGGCATTTACCTATTGCCAAGTGCCAATAATTTATAAAAAATCAAAAACAGCAAGTACAGAAGTAGTATTCAACTCTGGCGAATCACAAACATTCTCGTCAAACCAATTGGACGCCACTCTTAGTACTGCTCTTTTTCAAAGAACAAACACCATTAACAAAATAATTGTTTCTGTTTTGAAGGAATAGTAATTAACAAAAAAATCATCTGTGGATATTGATTTCCGTTTTACATATGAGCACTATGAGAATTCTCGGATTTTATGGATTTTTCACATTAGTGCTTTGGTTATCAGTGTCTTGTAACACACAACATTCGAATATGAAAAGCAAATCTGCAGCCGAAATTTTAGGGAATCCCGACTACGAAGCGATATCGTATGGTGGATACCGAAAGAAATCTCGTGATGTTCAGCCTACCATTGCTGAGTTGAAAGAAGACATAAAAATTCTTCACGCTATGGGTATTCGCATTGTAAGAACCTATAATGTGCATTTGCCACATGCAGCTAATTTGCTACAAGCTATTTCGGAACTAAAAGCCGAAAGCCCTGAATTTGAAATGTTTGTGATGCTCGGAGCATGGATTGATTGCCTAAATGCGTGGACTGATAAGGTGGTGAATCATCATGTTGAAAGCGAACGCAATGCGCAAGAAATTGCCAAAGCGGTTGAACTTGCCAATCAGTATCCAGATATTGTTAAAATAATTGCAGTTGGAAACGAGGCAATGGTAAGGTGGCAAGCCTCCTATTACGTTCAGCCAAATATTATTTTGAAATGGGTAACCCATCTGCAAGACCTAAAGAAAAACGGGA
The DNA here is from genome assembly GCA_949528465.1 of Bacteroidota bacterium. Lineage (GTDB taxonomy): Bacteria > Bacteroidota > Bacteroidia > Flavobacteriales > Flavobacteriaceae > UBA7446. The sequence continues at coordinate 4,242 of CATIMP010000037.1, forward strand.
ATCTGTCTAAAGACTTGTGGATTACGTGCTCAGACGATTTTGCTTCTTGGGGCGGTGGGGATACCTCATACCACAGTGAAGATTTGGAAGCACTTATTGCAGCCGTGGATTATATTTCCATGCATACGTATCCCTTCCATAATACGCATTACAGTCCAGCTTTTTGGGAAATTACGCAAGAAGATGCTAAGGATAAAACACCACGCCAACTGATAGACGCAGCTATGCTAAGGGCTCGCGATTTTGCCATTTCACAATACAATGATGTAAAAAAATACATGAACAGCTTGGGTATTGAAAAACCCATCCATATTGGTGAAACAGGTTGGGCTACAATTTCAAATGGGTTTTATGGCAGAAAAGGCTCTCATGCAGCAGACCAGTACAAGCAGGCAAAGTATTACAAGCTAATGCGTTCTTGGGCTAAGGAAAACAGCGTGTCTTGCTTTTATTTCGAGGCTTTTGACGAGCCGTGGAAAGACGCGCATAACCCTAAGGGATCAGAGAATCATTTTGGTCTAATTACAGCAGATGGAAAAGCCAAATATGCGCTATGGAATTTTGTTGATAACGGAACTTTTGATGGGCTCACACGAAACGGCGCGCCTATTACAAAAACATTTAATGGCAATAATGAGAACGTATTTATTTCTGTTTTGCCACCAAATATCTTAGAATACAACCTGAATTAAAATCATGATACGAAACGCAGTTCAAATCGTATTTATATTAGTTATGACACTAACTTCTTGTACACAACCCTTAGAAGTGGAGGTTTTTGAGACGTCTGAAAGCGGAAACAACCTTACAAAACGAACTGATTTTGTTGCTACAGCAAACCCCTCAACCATAACCATTGATGGTTCTAAAGAATTTCAAGTGATTACTGGTTTTGGAGGAGCGTTTACAGAGTCGTCTGCTTATTTGCTTAATCAAGTAAGTAAAGCAAATAGAGACCGTATTTTACGCGCATATTTTGCAAAAGATGGTGCGCGATATTCGCTTACGCGAACTCATATGAATTCATGTGATTTTTCCTTGAACAATTACTCGTATACGCCTGTTGCCGGCGATGTTGAGTTAAAGCATTTTTCTGTAGATGAGGACAGAGAAGATCTTATACCCATGATAAAGGATGCTATGGCTGTTTCTGAAGATGGCTTTCGGCTATTTGCCTCTCCTTGGTCTGCTGCGCCATGGATGAAAGACAACAACAGTTGGTTGGGCGGAAAACTGCTGCCCGAATATTACGATACTTGGGCGTTGTTTTTTTCAAAATATATTGATGCGTATAAAGTCGAAGGCATTGACATTTGGGGCTTTACTGTTGAAAATGAACCACACGGAAATGGTGAAAATTGGGAGAGTATGCATTATTCCCCGGAAGAAATGACCCATTTTGTGCAACATTTTTTAAGACCGAAATTAGAAGCTGATGGCAAAGGAGATGTAGTAATATTAGGGTATGACCAAAACCGTGAAGGCATTCGTGAGTGGGTAGATGTGATGTATAAAGACAAAGCATCATCAAAATATTACGATGGAACTGCTGTGCATTGGTACGAAAGTACGTACGATTATTTCCCAACAGAACTACAATATGCGCATGAAAAGGCTCCCAACAAATATCTTATTCAGACAGAGGCATGTATAGATGCCGAAGTTCCGGTGTGGCAAGACGATAAATGGTATTGGAAGAAAGAAGCAACAGATTGGGGCTACGATTGGCGCGAAGCGTCAAAAAAATATTTACATCCAAAATACGCTCCTGCAAACCGTTATGCCCGAGACATCATTGGGTGCCTAAACAATTGGGTTGATGGCTGGGTAGATTGGAACATGGTATTAGATACAAAAGGGGGTCCCAATTGGGCAAATAACTGGTGTATTGCTCCTGTAATTGTAGATACAGAAAAGGACGAAGTTTATTTCACTCCTTTGTATTATATCATGTCACATTTTAGTAAATATATTCGCCCAGGAGCGGTAGTCATTGATGCCCAAAATTCTGACAGTGAACTTATGGTGACTGCTGCCAAAAACCCAGATGCATCTATTGCAGTTGTCGTTTTTAACGAGGGAACTTCTCCCAAAAATTTTGAACTATCACTTAACGGCCTAACCAAAACCATCAGTATAAGTCCTCAAGCTATACAGACGATTGTAATTAACAACGACCAAAACTAACATTATGGAGAATCAAACGGTTACATCAAAAAAAGTTCCAATAAGTCAAAAAATTGCTTTTGGCGTTGGGATGTTAGCTAATCAAATGTTTCCAGCAGCTTTAGGGGTATTTATTATTGTGCTTGTTCAAGATCTTGGCTTTGCTGCACTTTTATGGGGAATCATTCAATTTGCACCTAGAATTTTTGACGCATTAACAGACCCTATAATGGGGTTTATTTCGGATAACACCAAGTCCAAGTGGGGAAGAAGAAGGCAGTATGTTTTCATCGGAGGTATCCTTATGGGAATCGCTTACATTGCGATGTGGCAAATCCATAGAGAAAATGGAATTCTATTTAATTTTATTTATTTCTTCTTTTGGTCTTTGGTTTTTTATTTAGGTCTTACCATTTTTAGTGTCCCTTACGTTGCTATGGGCTATGAAATTAGTGAAGACTTCCACGAGCGAACACAAATTATGGCTATTGCACAATTTATTGGACAATGGGCATGGGTAATAGCTCCGTGGTTTTGGGTTATACTTTATGACCCAGAATGGTTTCCCATTGGAGCAGATCAAGGTGTAAGAGAATTATCAATTTGGGTAGCTTTGTCGTGCACGTTATTTGCTATAGTGCCCGCCATTTTTATAAAAAGTAAGTCAACATTAGATCGAACAGATTTTCTTTCTATTAATGCTAGCTATGTAATGAAAAGCATTAAGGGAATATTTTTGTCAGCTTTTGAAGCCTTTAAAATCAAACAGTTTAGAAAAATTGCGTTTGCTACTTTTTTGATTTTCAATTCATTCAATGTAATTGCACCATATACATTTCTAATAATTGTTCACTATCTTTTTAATAGCGATCCTGCAAGTGCTGGAAATTGGCCGGCGATGCATGGTTCAGTAGGTGCATTAATCACATCTTTTTTAATCATCCCACTAATTACTGTAATGTCAAGAAAAATGGGTAAAAAGAAGGCATTTATGGTGTCTCAATTTATTTCCATTATTGGCTATATTTTATTTTGGTTTTTGTTTGTACCTGGAAAGCCACACTTGTTTTTATATGCGCTGCCGTTTCACTCATTTGGAATAGGGAGCCTCTTTACCATTATGATGTCTATGACTGCTGATGTATGTGATTTAGACGAACTTAATACGGGCAAAAGAAGAGAGGGTGTTCTTGGCGCCGTCTATTGGTGGATGGTGAAACTAGGCTA
>CATIMP010000038.1 GCA_949528465.1 Bacteroidota bacterium
AGAACGTTCTTTTGTTATGGTTCGGTCAGTGAAAAACAGGAGAAGCGCGGTAATACATAACATTGCGCCAACGAGTGCCAAATTAGACCCAAAAAACGCTGTAATCTCTTCTTCAAAAAACAAGCCAACCGCAACCGCAGGCAGCATAGAAAGTGTAATTTTCCCAATATAATGCCGTGCATTTGGGTTATCCTTTTGAAAAAAACCTTGAATGAGTTCTGCGATATCTTTTCGAAACACAATAATCGTGGCGAGCGCTGTTGCAGCATGTACCAAAATAGTAAAGAGCAGGTTTTCTTCTGGGAGTGTTTCTCCTCCTAAGAGTGCAGTAAAAAGTGCCAAATGTCCACTAGAAGAAACTGGTAAAAACTCGGTCAGCCCTTGAACGATTCCTAATACTAATGCCTCCCAAAAACCCATTATTTTTTCTTTGTAGCTAAAATAGCAACAATTAGTACGGCAAAGCCTGTCAATACAAGCGTTGGTGCTACTCTGATACGCAATGGGCTGAAAATAGCTGGATTAAAAACATTGGGATCGTCACTACCGCCGCCTGTCATTAGCACAAAACCTAATACAATAAGCGCAAGTCCAATACCCATAATTTGATAGGATCTTTTGCCAAATAAAAATTTTTTTTCATTTTTCATAATCAGTAGATAATGTCATAGGTTAAACGTAGGTGCTTACGCGTTGCAAACCAAGCGCTTATACCACAAATAACCATGGATCCGCCCAAAATAGCAACCGTCAAAAGCACAAGTGAAAGTTGGTTTTCCCACCAGTTGATTTGCGGAATTAACTGCACTAAAAAGCGCAGAACTGCTGCAAATCCTATCAAGGCAAATAGGGCACTTAAGATCCCAAGCCCCATATAACGCCACAGAAAAGGCCGTCGAATAAAACGCTTTTTAGCCCCAACCAACAACATCGTTTGTATGATGAGTCGTTTGCTGTAAATGGATAATTTGATGGAATGATTTATGAGGAGTAATGCAATGCCTATAAAAACACCACTGCACACAAGCAGCCAAAATCCAAAACGTTGAATATTTTGATTGAGTAACACAATCAGTGGACGATCGTAAAGCACTTCAGAAATAAAAGGCTTTTGCTCGATTACGTCGCTTAAACTGTCTAAAACTTCTGTGGTAACAAAATCGGCCTTCAGTCCAATGTCAAGTGCGTCTTGCAGCGGATTATACCCCAAAAAATCCATAAAATCTTCGCCAATTGTAGCACTGTGTTCACTGGCTGCCGTTTCTTTAGATATAAACCGCACCGCTTTTGTAAAAGGGGCTAATTGTATGGTAGTAATCAATTGCTCTCGCTCCATTTCTTTGGTTTCATCTTCCAAAAAAACAGTCATCGTTACTTGTTCTTTAAAATAGTTGGCAATGGATTGACTGTTGAGCAAAACAAACCCCAGTATACTTAGGACAAACAACACCAAAGTAGTGCTGCTAACAACAGAAAAGTAGGAAGCAAAAAGGCGTCGTTTGTATATGCGGGTTGCAGACATAGTTGTTCTAAGGCATAAAAATAGAAAATATGACGGAACAATCTTGCTTGTTTTCCTAAAGACCGTACTTAAAATGTTATTTTTGTGGCTTAATTGTTTGTATGGGATATCCGTTTCAAGATATTGAGGAAAAGTGGCAGGCGATTTGGGCATCGCAGCAAACCTACAAAGTAGACCAGCCTTCAGATAAACCCAAATTTTATGTGTTGGATATGTTTCCATATCCATCAGGAGCAGGGTTACACGTGGGGCATCCGCTAGGCTATATTGTAAGTGATATTGTGGCACGCTACAAACGTCACAAAGGATTTAATGTATTGCATCCGCAAGGCTATGACTCGTTTGGACTTCCTGCCGAACAATATGCCATTCAAACAGGACAGCATCCTGCTGTCACAACTGAAACCAATATCAAACGCTACCGCGAACAGCTTGACCGAATGGGTTTTTCGTTTGATTGGTCAAGAGAAGTACGCACTTCAGATTCATCTTATTATCGCTGGACACAGTGGATTTTTTCTCTTTTATTTGATGCGTGGTACGACACCAAACAGGACAAAGCACGTCCAATAGACGCACTTATTCAGCACTTGGAACATTTTGGCACTCAAGATTTGGAAGCCGCTTGTGATGAAGATACGCCCACATGCACAGCCGAAGATTGGCGTAGTATGGATGAAATGGAAAAACAAATCTTTTTACTCCGTTTTCGTCTAACTTATTTGGCAGAAACTGAAGTAAATTGGTGCCCTGCTTTGGGAACTGTACTTGCAAACGATGAAGTAGTGCAGGGAGTTTCGGAGCGCGGTGGACACCCTGTTGAGCGTAAAAAAATGAAGCAATGGAGCATGCGTATTTCAGCATTTGCCGATAGATTGCTTCAAGGCTTGGAATCCATCGATTGGCCCGAGCCATTAAAAGAAATGCAGCGCAACTGGATTGGAAAATCTGTGGGTGCTAGTGTGCGTTTTTACATCGAAAATAGCCAACGCCAAATAGAAGTATTTACCACAAGACCCGACACCCTTTTTGGTGTTACCTTTTTGACATTAGCTCCCGAACATGAGTGGGTAAAGGAAATTACAACCGCTCAACAAAGAGCGGAAGTTGAAGCTTATATTGCTCAAGCGGCACAACGCAGCGAACGCGAGCGCATGAGCGAAGTAGAGCGAATTAGCGGGGTGTTTACAGGAGCTTTTGCGCTCCATCCCATTACGAATGAAAAAATTCCTATTTGGATTGGCGATTATGTATTAGCAGGATATGGAACGGGTGCCGTGATGGCAGTTCCCTGTGGTGATCAACGTGACTTTGATTTTGCTACACATTTTAAATTGCCCATTAAAAATATCTTTAAAGATGTGGATATTTCAGCAGCCGCGCATACAGCCAAAGAAAATACTATAATTGATAATTCAGATTTTATAGACGGCTTGTCTATTCCCGAGGCTACTCAAAAAGTGATTGCTGAACTTGGAAATAAAGGCATGGGTGAAGGTGCAACTACCTACCGCTTGCGCGATGCTGTTTTTAGTCGCCAACGCTATTGGGGTGAGCCTATTCCCATATATTATGTAAATGGTCAACCACAACTTGTTCCAGACGAATGTTTGCCATTGAAATTGCCAGAAGTATCAAAATACCTCCCTACCGCCGACGGCGCTCCGCCTCTCGGGAACGCTTCCGAATGGGCTTGGGACACGACTCAAAACAAGGTAGTTTCTAATGATAAAATAGATGATAAAACCGTTTTTCCATTGGAGAAAAACACCATGCCGGGTTGGGCGGGAAGTTCGTGGTATTTTAATCGATATATGGATGCGCACAACACTGAGGCTTTTGCAAGCAAAGACGCCATGGCGTATTGGAAAGAAGTAGATTTATATTTGGGTGGAAGTGAACACGCCACAGGACACCTGCTTTATTCTAGATTCTGGCAGTATTTTTTATATGATTTTGGACTTGTCCCCGTTGAAAATTTCGCTAAAAAATTGATTAATCAGGGGATGATTTTGGGGGAAAGTGCGTTTGTATATCGTATTCCCGACACACAAATCTATCTTTCTAAAGGCTTATGCAAAGGCAAAAAAGTGATTCCGGTGCATGTAGACGTTTCGTTAGTTTCGGCTCAAAATGAATTGGATATAGAAGGATTAAAAAAGTGGCAACCTCATTTTTCAGATGCGACATTTGAGTTGGAGGACGGAAAATATATCGTTGGCCGAGAAGTAGAAAAAATGTCCAAGTCCAAATACAACGTAGTAAATCCTGATGCTATTTGCGCGCAGTATGGCGCAGATACCCTTCGTATGTATGAAATGTTTTTGGGCCCCATTGAGCAAGCAAAGCCTTGGAATACAGCAGGGATTTCGGGAGTGAGTAACTTTTTAAATAAGTTTTGGCGCTTGTTTCATAGCGGCGAGGACTTTGTTGTAAGTGATGACAAACCCACAAAAGAATCGCTCAAAACACTGCATAAAACAATTGAAAAAGTAACCCAAGACATCGAGCAGTTTTCGCTCAATACTTCGGTTAGTGCGTTTATGATTGCCACTAATGAACTCACCAGTCAGAAGTGCAATCATCGGGAAATTTTAGAACCGCTTACGGTATTATTAGCTCCTTTTGCACCACATATTTGCGAAGAGCTTTGGGCATTATTGGGACATCAAGATTCGATAACGAATGCTGCTTATCCTGTGGCAAATCCTAACTTTTTGCAAGATGACACCAAAGCGTATCCAATTAGTTTTAATGGGAAGATGCGCTTTACACTGGCATTATCCACTTCGCTTAGCAAAGACGAAATCGAGGCTGCTGTGATGCAAGAAGAACGCACACAAACGTATTTGGACGGCAAAACCCCCAAAAAGGTGATTGTTGTGCCAAATAAAATTGTGAATATTGTAATTTAAAATGCTAAACCCTGAATACATCGGTTTTTTTGCCGCCATCTTAACTACTTCTGCTTTTTTACCGCAGGCATTTAAAATTTGGAAAACCCAATCAGCTGATGGTTTGTCATTGACCATGTATCTTGTGATGGGAACAGGAACGTCGTGTTGGCTCATTTATGGCGTATTAATTCAAAGCCCTTCGATAATTGTGGCAAATAGCGTTTCTATATCAATTATCATATTTATTATTACCTTTATAGTTCGCTCAAAGAAGTAGCGTGATATGTTGTTTGCTTAATTTAAAAGAAAAGTTATGTACGGAGAATATTATTTGCTAATTGCTGTTTTTGCTGGTGCCAGTATGTGGGTACAATACAAACTGAAGTCTAAGTTTAAGCAGTACTCAAAAGTGCAATTGCGCAACCAAATGTCTGGAAAAGAAATTGCCGAAAAAATGCTTTCCGATCACGGCATTCGCGATGTGAAGGTAACTGCCGTTCGCGGTAAACTAACCGATCATTACAACCCAAAAAATAAAACCGTTAACCTTAGCGAAAGCGTTTATCACGAGCGCAATGCGGCGGCGGCGGCCGTTGCTGCTCACGAATGTGGTCATGCGGTGCAGCACGCACGAAGCTATGAATGGTTGAAGTTTCGTTCGCTGCTAGTCCCTGTGGTAAGTGTGGCCTCACAGTTTTCTATGTACGTTATTTTTGGAGGGTTTATGTTGGGAATTGGCTCTGCAATGGGCTACAATCTGGCAGTTGCAGGCGTAGTTCTTTTTGGATTAGGTACCCTGTTTAGTTTTATTACGCTTCCTGTTGAATACGATGCCAGCAATCGTGCCTTAGCATGGTTGCAACGAAAGAATATGGTAAGTCAGCAAGAATTTGTGATGTCAAAAGACGCGCTTAAATGGGCTGCTCGCACTTATGTGGTCGCTGCTATTGGATCGTTAGCAACCTTGATTTACTTCGCCCTTCGGGTGGCAAGTTCTAGACGTTAAATATTGATTTGACGATTAATTTGCTGATGGAGCGAAATAAAGGTTTCTGTTCGTGAAACGCCATCGATAGATTGTATGTTGTGATTGAGTAATTGCATCAAGTGTTCGTTATTTTTACACAACATTTTAATCAAAATACTCCAATTACCTGTGGTGTAATGGCATTCTACTACTTCGGGAATTTTTTTCAACTGCGATACAGCTTCTGGGTTACGCATAGCTTTGTCCAAGTAAACTCCAATATATGCTGTGGTGGTATATCCGAGCGATGATGGATTGAGTTTGAGATAACTTCCTTGAATTAGATTAGCATCTTCCAGTTTTTTGATACGTTGATGCACTGCTGATCCCGAAAGATTTAATTGACGCGCAATTTCTTGTACGGGCGTTCGGGCGTTGTCCATAAGTACGCGCAAGATGGCTTTATCTATGCCGTCGAGTGATATTTGTTCTTCTACTTTTTTCAACCGATTTATTTTGGTGTATAAACATAGTAAACTATTTTAGAAAAAAATTACCATGACACAAAAACAACGCAGTATTTGGGGTGTAGCGTTTTGCGGAACAGCCGTTATTTTGGGTGCATTTGGGGCACATTTGTTAAAAGCACATTTAAGTTCAGATGCCTTGCAATCTTTTGAGGTTGGTGTGCGGTATCAGTTTTTTCATGGGTTAGCATTGCTGTTTTTGAGTAATCTTACTCATTCATTTGTAAAACGCACTGTGCTTTTTTTCGTAGTTGGTACACTATTATTTTCGGGTTCTATTTATGGATTATCCATAAGCAGCAATGCTTCCATAGCACTCTTGCCAAAAATTTTAGGCCCTGTGACACCAATAGGCGGATTACTCCTGATTTTGGGTTGGATAAATTTGTTAATAGGATATTTGCGTAGCTAACTAACGCTTATTGGCTATAGCAATGTAATCGCTAAGGGCTTTGGTCATCGAAGGGTTTTCAGGCGTCGGCGCCAAAATATCAATGCGAAGTCCTTTTTCTTCTGCAGCTTTTTTTGTGGATGTGCCGTATACTGCTATACGTGTATCGTTTTGCTCGAAATCTGAAAAGTTGTGAAACAATGACTCAATACCAGATGGACTAAAGAATACCAAAATATCATAATAGACATCCCGTAAGTCTGACAAGTCACTAATAACTGTTTTGTAAAAAACGGCTTTTGTCCAAGTTATGCCACAAGCGTCAATAGCATTTGAAATGCTTGGCTTTAAAACATCAGAACAGGGAAATAAAAACTTTTCGTCTTTATATTTTACTGCCTCTTTTAGTACATCATCTAATGTACGTGAACCTACATAAACTTTACGTTTGCGGTAAACAATATATTTTTGAAGGTAGTATGCAACTGCTTCAGATTGACAGAAATAGCGTAGTGTACTCGGTACTGTGTAGCGAAGTTCTTCTGCAATTCGGAAAAAATGGTCAACAGCGTTACGGCTCGTAAATATAATTGAAGAAAACTTTGTGATATCAATCTTTTGTACACGAACTTCTCTCGACGAAACACCTTCAACATGAATAAAAGGACGAAAGTCTATACTAACTTTTCGCTTTTCTACAAGTTGATTGTAAGGAGAGTTTTCAATAGAAGGCGCAGGCTGTGAAACCAAAATGGTTTTCACTTTTGCAATTTTCGTTAAAGTTTGAGTGTCTGTATCAAGAGCCATACGGGGCCAATTTCTGAGGCGCAAATATACAAAATTATATACACTTTTTTTATGGGATTGCGTCTAAAATATAATCTTAAAAAACGGAGGTGAATTACAATCAATCCAAGCGCATAGCTCAGCGCGAGTATTTGTGCTGCAATAGGCGACAACGATGAATGAACAAGCATAATGGTTAGGCAAGAAAAGAGAAAAGCCCACTTTTCTTTAAAAATAGTGCGCACATAAAACAATTTCAAAAGCCCTTCTTGCTGTCCAAAAATTGAAATCAACCCGCCTTCTATCAACGTTTTTGCCATCCAAAACAACATAAAACCACCAGCCCACCAAAGTAAGCTACTAGTGAATGTTGCAGGACTTAGATTTTTGGAAATAAATACCTGCGCCACTAAACCAAACATAAATGCCCTGAAAACAAAACCAACAAACGAAAACGCTTTTTTTTGATTAAAAGGCTTGTTAAGCTCTGCATTACTGCTTGCTCGTTCCCAAAAAAATACCATAGACTGAAATCTTGTAGGATTCAATAGCTTCAGAAAAACAAAAAGTATAAGTAGCGCGAACAAGTAAAGTCCAAAATATGCTGCGACAAGTTCTCTGAGTTCGTACATAACACAAAAGTATCTAAATTTTTACGCTACGCTCACACATTTAAATATGTATTTTAGCTAATTATGAATGCAGCAGTAGTTGTTATCCCTACCTATAATGAGGCTGAAAACATACAGCCGATCATCAAAGCGGTTTTGGCGCTGCCCATTGCTGTGGATATTTTGGTTGTGGACGATAATTCACCAGATGGAACTGCAGCAATTGTAAAAGAATTGATGAAGCTTCACCCGCAAGTTCAACTCAGTGTTCGAGCAAAAAAAGAGGGGCTTGGCCCTGCGTATGTTCACGGCTTTAAGTGGGCACTCGATAAAGGTTATTCGTATTTATTTGAGATGGATGCCGATTTTTCACATCCCCCAGAATCTCTCGTGCAAATGCTTGAATTACTCGAAGATAACAAAGCTGACCTCGTTGTTGGATCAAGATACAAAAATGGAATTCGCGTGCGGAATTGGCCCCTGGGAAGGATATTGCTTTCCGTTGGTGCATCACTTTATGTGAAATTGATTACAGGACTTCCTGTAACAGACCCAACCGCAGGATTTGTAGGATACCAAACGAATGTACTTCATGCATTGGATTTAGAAGACATTCGATTTAAAGGGTATGCCTTCCAAATTGCACTTAAATTTTGGGCATGGAAAAAAGGTTTTCGTATTGCAGAATTCCCAATTATTTTTACAGACAGAATTCAAGGAGACTCAAAAATGAACAGTTCCATTATTAGCGAGGCTATTTTTGGAATTTTAGCCATGAAATGGCGGAGTATGTTCAAAAAACAAAAAAATGAATAAATTATTAATTCAAGGCGCACAGCTCGTTAACGAAGGAACAATCACACGGCAAGACGTACTTATTGAAGGCGAGTATATTTCTAAAATTGCCCCTAAAATTGTTGCATCCCAAGATATGGAGGTGATTGATGCCCGTGGAAAACACTTATTGCCTGGTTGCATTGACGATCAAGTACACTTTCGCGAGCCTGGACTTACGCACAAAGCAACCATTGAAACCGAGTCAAAAGCTTGTGTGGCAGGAGGTATTACCTCGTATTTTGAAATGCCCAACACCAGTCCACAAACCACAAACGCTGATGCATATGTTAAAAAATTAGCGGTTGCTGCAGAAACTTCGTGGGTAAACTATGGGTTTATGTTTGGTGGAACAAATAACAATTTAGATCAAATTAATGGCATTGATCCAAAAACAACGCCAGCGCTAAAACTCTTTTTAGGTTCTTCCACGGGAAACATGCTTGTGGATGACCCCAATACATTAAGAGAAATCTTTTCTGCATTCAAGTTACCCATTGCGGTTCATTGTGAAGATGAGCAAACCATTAAAACCAATTTGGCAACATACATCGCCAAGTTTGGCGATGATATTCCTATTAAACACCATCCAGATATTCGTTCAGAGGAAGCTTGTTATTTATCGTCTTCAAAAGCCATAGCCTTAGCCAAAGAAACCGGTGCGCGTCTTCACGTATTTCACTTATCTACTGCCAAAGAAACCGCTCTTTTTTCAAACGAACTACCCTTGTCAGAAAAGCAAATTACCGCTGAGGTTTGCATTCATCATTTATGGTTTTCGGATGAAGATTATGCCCAAAAAGGAACACATATCAAGTGGAACCCTGCGGTAAAAAAAGCACAGGATCGTGACGAATTATGGAATGCATTAAACGATGACCGAATTGATATTATTGCTACTGACCACGCGCCACATACTTTAGATGAAAAGGCACAACCCTACACCAAAGCGCCCTCAGGAGGTCCGATGGTTCAGCACGCGCTTCCCGTGCTGTTAGAATGTGTGCAACAAGGAAAAATCACACTCCAAAAGGTAGTGGAAAAGATGTGTCACAACCCTGCTATACTTTTTGATATTGAACAGCGTGGCTACATTCGTGAAGGGTATTATGCCGATTTGGTTTTGGTAGATACAAATGAATCTCAAACGGTAGCCAGAGAAAATGTATTGTATAAGTGCGGTTGGTCTCCACTGGAGGGAACTACGCTACGCGGCGCAGTTACACATACTATTATTAATGGAAGTGTAATTTACAATCAAGGTAATTTTGCACAAAGGCCTAAAGTTAAAGCCCTTACTTTTGCCAGATGAAACAAATTACGGTACTATTGATTTTTTTGTTTTTGGTAGGTTGTGCCCAAGATCGTATTGCAAAGCCTGACAGGTTAATGTCTGTCGATAAAATGACCGATTTTCATGTAGATTTGGCATTGCTAAGCGCATCAACAAGCTACACAACAGAAAAATTTGTTTCTATAGATTCATTGTATGTATTTCATGGAATTGACAGCATAACTTTCGTTCAAAGCAATACGTATTACGCTTCAAAGCCCAAATTATACACCAAAATTTTAGAGTCAGTAAAAGCGGAAATCCAACATTTTCAAAAGCAAGATACTTTGCAAGAAATAGAAAACGCTATACCAAAAGAATAACCGCAGATACACTTACAGGTTCAATTGTAGGGTTTATATTTGCTAAAACGAATTTTATGTCATCATTTGTTGAAGAATTAACTTGGCGCGGAATGGTGCATGATATCATGCCCGAAACCACAGAAACACTTGCCAAAGGCACGACTGCTGGTTATATAGGTTTTGATCCTACTGCAGATTCACTTCACATTGGGAGCTTGGTTCAGATTATGATTTTAATGCATTTTCAACGCTACGGGCACAAACCGTATGCCCTTGTTGGTGGTGCTACTGGTATGATTGGTGACCCGTCTGGAAAATCTGCGGAACGCAACTTGCTAGACAATGAAACACTAGAACGCAATTGCACAGCATTGGAGAATCAACTTGCCAAATTTTTGGATTTTGACAGCTCCAAAGAAAATGGTGCCGTGTTGGTGAATAACTACGATTGGATGAAGTCTTTTAGTTTGATTGATTTTGCTCGTGATATTGGAAAACACCTTACTGTGAACTACATGATGGCAAAAGATTCCGTTAAGAAGCGCCTGGGCGCAGAAGCCAAAGAGGGAATGTCTTTTACCGAATTTACATATCAACTTATTCAGGGCTACGATTTTCTTCACTTATACAAACATCACAACTGCATGCTGCAAATGGGCGGTAGCGATCAATGGGGAAATATTACCACGGGAACTGAACTGATTCGAAGAAAGTTAGCCGGCAAAGCTTACGCGCTCACTTGCCCATTGATTACCAAAGCCGATGGCACCAAATTTGGAAAAACAGAAAGTGGTAATGTTTGGTTAGACCGAGAAAAAACATCGCCATATAAGTTTTATCAGTATTGGCTAAACGCATCTGATGAAGATGCCGAGAAATACATCAAGATATTTACGTTTTTGAGTAAGGAAGAAATTGATGGATTAGTACAAACCCATCGTGAAGCACCACACCAGCGACAGTTACAACGCAAGTTGGCGCAAGAAGTTACCACAATGGTGCACAGCGCAGCAGACGTTTCTCGTGCTGAGCAAGCTTCTCAAATTTTATTTGGCAAAGCTACTGCCGAAACACTAAAAGCCTTAGACGCTCAAACGCTCTTGGACGTCTTTGAGGGCGTTCCACAAGCTGAGGTTACTGCCCACTTACTCGCCGGAGAAGGTCTTTCCGTTTTGGACGCCTTGGCCGGTAATACAGGGTTTTTAAAATCGAATGGAGAGGCGAGAAGGGCACTCAAAGAAAATTCGATTTCAGTGAACAAACAAAAGGTAACCGAGACTAAAAATATTACGCCTTCAGATATTATATGCGATCGTTATGTGCTGTTGCAACGTGGAAAGAAAAACTATTTCTTGTTGGTCGTTACGCCGTCATAAGCGAGCAGCCACGAACATCTGCTGCGTCAAAACGGCCAAGTACTTCAAACGTATTGTTTTCGTGGCACTTTCCTAAATCCTGCGTGGCAATAAAAGCACATGAATCTTTGTTAGACAAATCAATGATATTTAGCCCGCCTGATCCTGTCAAAGATACTTTTTTAGGGTCATGAACATCTCTGACAAACACTTTCATGCTAGCGCAAGCTTGAAACACGCCGTTTCCTTTGGAGTAGGCTTGCGATAGCAATTCGGTCATGCCGTATTCGCTGTGAATTGTGTTTACACCAAACCCTTTTTTGAGTCGCCTGTGTAACTCTTCTCGGATGAGTTCTTTCCGCCTTCCTTTCATGCCACCAGTTTCCATTACAATAGTATGCCGCAATGAAGTTGGGTATGTCTCGCAATAGTCTAAAAGCGCAAAGCTAACTCCAATAAGAAGTGTCTTCTGCTTATTTTGATTGAGTGTAGTAAGGGTTTTGTGTAATGTTTCAAATTGGTCCAAATAAAATCCACTGTGCGGATGTTTTGCTTGCCGAATCAAATCATCACACATATAAACTAAAGAAGCATTTGGGCGTTCGAGATATCCTGGCAAAAGTGCTAAAATATGATATTCGGAAGGCGCGCCATAAAATTGCGCAAACCCTGCATTGAAGCTTTTTTTGTAGGCTGATAACGAAGCAATATAATGTTGACTAACAGGGCCACCCGTTCCAGAGCTTTCAAAAATCATTTCGTTTTTTTCAGCGCAACTAACGCGGTGCGATTTGAATAAGGCAATTGGTAGAAATGGAATTTCGGTGATTTTTTTCACATCAGACGGGCTAACGTTTATCAAGTCGCAATAGGAACGATAGACATCGTTATGCTTGTACTGATATACAAAAAGTTCAAAGGCTTGTTTTTCGAAAGAAATCATCACTGTTCAAATGTATTGAGGATTTTTTTAAAATAAGAACACAAACGTATCTGTATTTTTTTATTTTTGATGTAGCAACTTTAAGCAATGAAAAAAAAGGACACACGGATTTTATTGGTAGATGACGAACCAGATATATTAGAGATTTTAGACTACAATCTAACTTCTGAGGGGTTTCAAGTTGAGAAAGCTAAAACAGGAATTGAGGCATTACAAAAAGTTGCAGAATGGAAACCACATTTGGTGTTGTTAGATGTGATGATGCCTGAAATGGATGGAATCGAGACCTGTGAACAGCTTCGAAAAAAGTCTAATTTACCTGATCTGGCAATTGTGTTTTTAACAGCGCGCAGCGAAGACTATTCGCAGGTTGCAGGGCTTGAAGCAGGAGCAGATGATTATATTACCAAACCCATCAAACCAAAAGTTTTAGTAAGTAAAATCAAAGCCATTTTACGTCGATTTAAGTCTGCTAATCCTAAAGATGAAATTGTTGAAGCAGGCGATTTAGTCATTAATAGAGAAGAATATAAAATTATTTACAATGGTGAAACGCTTGTTTTACCCCGCAAAGAATTTGAACTACTTTCATTATTGGCGTCTAAGCCACAAAAAGTCTTTGAACGCGAAGAAATTTTAAACCGTGTTTGGGGGAACGAGGTTGTTGTGGGCGGTAGAACTATAGATGTTCATATTAGAAAATTACGCGAAAAAATTGGCGATAAACACTTTAAAACAGTTAAAGGAGTAGGTTATAAATACGTGGTGTAGCATGGCAAAAACACCACGAAAAATAAACCGATTTTCTCTGATTTTATCTTTTTCGATAACCATTTTTGTTATTTGTCTTAATGCCTTGCTGTTATTCTTTTACACGGATAAGAACCCTTTTAGTAAGGCCAACATAGTACCCTTAATTTTTTCCATAGCAGCTATTTTTTCAATTTGTTTTATAATTTTCAACTACCGTATCGAAAATTACATCTATAAGAAAACCAAGGAGTTATATCAAGATTTGATGCCTAACTTAGACAGTGAGCTTAACGATATTCTCATCACTGACGACATGGATTCGCTTTTAAATAATGTTAAGAAAGTTGCACTGAAACGAAGTGTTGAGATTGATAGCCTAAAGGATCAAGCTGCTTTCAGGCGTGAATTTTTGGGTAATGTTGCGCACGAGCTAAAAACACCACTTTTTACTGTTCAAGGGTATATTCTAACATTATTGGACGGCGCCTTAAAGGACAAAAATGTAAATAAAAAGTATTTGACTCGTGCGAGTAAAGGCGTTGAAAGATTAATATACATTGTAAAAGACTTGGACTTATTAACCAATTTGGAAAAAGGTAATACCGAGCTCGACATGTTTCATTTTGATGTTGTTGATTTAATACAAAGTGTATTTGATATGCTTGAAATGCAAGCTTCAAAATCAAGTATTAACATAGAGTTTGATAGAAAATACGAAGAACCTATTTTGGTTTATGCCGATAGGGAACGGGTACAACAAGTATTGACAAACTTGATTATGAACTCTATAAAATACGGAAAAATAAAGGGTACAACGGAGGTAAGTATTCAACCGATTTTTGAGAATAAAATTATAATTCGTATCCGTGATAACGGAGAAGGAATTGAAGAAGAACACCTACCTCGATTATTTGAGCGATTTTATCGTGTAGATAAAAGCGGAAACCGCAGGATGGGGGGCTCTGGATTGGGGCTTGCAATTGTGAAACACATTATTGAAGCACACGGCGAACAAATTTTTGTAGAGAGTCAGGCTGAAATTGGATCCGAATTTTCCTTTACGTTAGATAAAGGTGAAGTTGTAGCTACCGCTTAATTAGATGTTTTGGGAAGTAAAAACAAATTAAAACGCTTTAAAGAAAACGAGACGTTTGCGAATGTTATTCAGCCCACTCGCGAGGAGTTGTTTTCTGAAAATTTTTCTCACAAAGGCACTTGGAACTCCTATTTTGGAAATAGTAATCCTATAGTTTTAGAGCTTGGATGCGGAAAAGGCGAATATACGGTTGGACTGGCGCGCAAAAATCCGAACGTAAATTATGTTGGTATCGACATTAAGGGTGCACGATTTTGGCGAGGCGCAAAAACAGCAGTAGAAGATGGCCTGCAAAATGTAGCGTTTATTCGAACGCAAATTGAACTTTTAGAGTACGTTTTTGCTGAAAAGGAAGTCTCAGAAATTTGGATTACGTTTCCCGATCCACAATATAAATTTAAGCGCACTCACCACCGAATGACAAACCCCACTTTCTTGCGCCGTTATCAACAAGTGTTAAAACCCAGCGGCGTGGTGCACTTAAAAACTGACTCGGCTTTTTTACACGGTTATACGCTTGGCGTATTGGACGGTTGGGGTATTACACCCGAAATGGCACACCACGATATCTATCAATACGTTCACGCGCCAGAGGATGTCATTGACATTCAAACGTTTTACGAACAGCAATATCGTGACCGACAAATTCCCATTACCTATCTTAAATTCTCCTTTCCTACAGATGGCCCAACAGCATGATTTTTTTGAACGCGTATACGAAGTGGTACGGCAAGTGCCCTACGGAAAAGTAACAACTTACGGAGCTATTGCACTTTATTTGGGCGCTGCTCGTAGTGCAAGAACAGTAGGCTATGCCATGAACGCAGCGCATGCGTTGATCGATGTTCCTGCCCACCGTGTAGTAAACCGAAAAGGGGTACTTACAGGGAAACATCATTTTGGCGGCATTAATACCATGCAGCAGCTTTTAGAGTCTGAAGGACATACTGTTATTGACGATCAAATTCAAGATTTTGATACCGCTCTGTGGAATCCAAACGAATAGGTGGTTTCTTAGCCTGATACCCTATATTTGTATTCTTATTTAGATTTAATGAAAATTACACGCTCCGCAATCGAAAAGGCATTAACATCCATTAGTTTACCTGGCGAAGGAAAAAATTTGATGGAAGCCAATGCGGTAAAGAACATCAATATTTTTGGTGACGAGGTTGTGGTGGATATTGTCATGACCAACCCTGCGTTACAAGCCAAGAAAAAAGTAGAGGTTTCTGTGATGAAAGCCATTCATGACGAGGTGTATGAAAAGGCAAAAGTCAAGGTAAATATTACGGTTAATGCACCCGAGAAAAAGCAGAATGCCAATCTTATTAAAGGAAAACCGATACCTGGGATTCAAAATATTGTAGCCGTCGCATCTGGAAAAGGCGGTGTAGGAAAATCTACCGTTACGGCAAATTTGGCGGTTTCCTTAGCCAATATGGGTTTTAAAGTTGGTGTTTTAGATGCAGATATTTACGGCCCATCAATGCCGTTGATGTTTGATGTGACTAACGAAAAGCCATTAGCAAAAAATATCGATGGAGTTTCTAAGATGGTTCCTGTAGAAAACTTTGGTGTCAAATTGTTATCCATTGGGTTTTTCACAAAACCGGATCAAGCCGTTATTTGGCGTGGCCCTATGGCTGCAAAAGCATTGAATCAAATGATTTTTGATGCCGCTTGGGGCGAACTCGACTTTTTGTTGATTGACTTGCCGCCTGGTACAGGGGATATTCATTTGAGTATTATGCAATCGCTACCTATAACTGGAGCGGTTGTGGTAAGCACACCTCAAACGGTTGCACTTTCTGACGCTAAAAAGGGGGTGTCAATGTTCCAACAAGAAAACATTCAAGTGCCTGTGTTGGGCGTTATTGAAAACATGGCGTATTTTACTCCTGAAGAACTTCCAGAGAACAAATATTATATCTTTGGTAAAGAGGGAGCACGCTATTTGGCTGCCGATTTGGGTGTGCCATTCTTGGGCGAACTGCCTTTAGTACAAAGTATTCGTGAGGCAGGAGATATTGGACGTCCAGCGGCCATGCAAGAAGCAACAGCTGTTGCCGATGCCTTAACTAAAGTGACCAGAGAGGTGGTTCGTGAAGTTGTGTCCCGTAACGAACATTTACCACCTACAGCGGCTATAAAAATAACCACAATGGCAGGTTGCGCTGCCGTAACTAAAAAATAAGTAATGAACGACCTTAATCAACGTATAGAACAAGCTCTTGAGGAAATCAGACCGTTTTTAAAGTCGGATGGTGGCGATATTGCGCTGTTGGGTATAGAAGACCAAACCGTAAAGGTGCAACTTATGGGCGCCTGTGTTGGGTGTTCCGTAAACCAAATGACGTTAAAACAAGGCGTTGAGCTAACCATTAAAAAATATGCTCCCGAGATTAAGGAAGTGGTGAATGTGGACTAAAACCTCATTTAATAATCTTTAAGATTTAACTCGTTTTTCTAGAAACAATTGCAGCAAATACGCCTCCAATTGCATACATGGCGGCCCAATAAATTCCATCTAAGATATATAAGGGAGCTTCAAAAGCACTTTGAGTTGCATATCGTATCAAACTCATGGATACGACTACTAAAAGCGAAGCCCAAAGTCCAAAAATAAATCCGTTTTTATTGCTAAATATTCCGCCAGACCACTTGTGAAATATATGAACAAAAGCATAAGAGAGTAGCAAAACACCAAAGGCAAGTAGTCCGAGATGTAGTTCGTTTTCTGGCCGACTAATATCAATTCGAATATATTCTTGAAAACACGATGCTGTAGCCCAATAAAAAAAGTATGGGGTGATAAAGAAAAACGCAAAAACCACGGTGGTAGACCAAAGGATAGATTTAGAAAACATAATATTTATTTAGGTTAAGTATTTCAAAAATAACGATAATCTATTTAACTGTTGCAAATGGTAAAACTAAAAAACTATAGGTTGTATATTTGCAAGCTATGGAACAACGCTTTGTTGCAAAGAATGCACCACTAACAATAGATAGATTTACTACTCGTTGGCAAGCGCCTAGTAACATTGCACTAGTAAAATATTGGGGCAAAACTGCACCACAGTTACCCAAAAATGCATCGCTGAGTTTTACACTTTCCAATGCCGTTACCCAAACACAAGTTGCCTTCACTCTGTTAGAAAAACCTACAGAAAAAGTAACATTTTCCATTGTTTTTGAAGGAGAGGAAAAGCCGAGCTTCCGACCAAAATTGGAAGACTTTTTTGCCAATGTATTGCCGTATCAGCCTTTTTTGGCGTATTACAAATTGACAATAACATCTCAAAATACATTTCCGCATAGCAGTGGAATCGCTTCTTCGGCTTCTTCCATGGCTGCTTTAGCGGCCTGTTTGGTTGATTTAGAATCTCAATTTGTTTCGCTTTCTGAAGAAGATAAAATTAGCAAAATTTCGTTTTTAGCACGATTGGGTTCTGGAAGTGCTTGCCGAAGTACGCAAGGTCCAATGATGGCATGGGGATCTCATGCTGCAATATCAAATTCAACAGATTTATTTGCAGTTACCGCAGCTAATATCCATCCTGTTTTTACAGATTTTTGTGATGCCATTTTATTGATCGACAAAGGACAAAAACAGGTTAGTAGCACGCTTGGACACAAATTGATGCATCAGCATCCATACGCTGAACAACGCTTTGCACAAGCTAACGATCAACTTTCTGAACTTTTACCCATTTTACAACAAGGTGACTTGGATGCTTTTATAACTATTGTAGAGAAAGAGGCCTTACATCTGCATGCGATGATGATGACTTCCGATCCGTACTTTATTTTGATGCAACCCAATACGCTTAGCGTGATTAATAAAATATGGGCATTCAGAAAAGAAACGGGTATTCCAGTTTGCTTTACTCTCGATGCAGGTGCAAACGTGCATGTGCTCTACCCAAACAATGCTGCAAAAGAAGTAAATCAATTTATTGAAGCTGAACTCCTTCAATTTTGTCAAAACAGGCAATGTGTTCACGATAAGGTTGGCACAGGAATAAAAAAGTGCTAAGTTTGTGGTGTGAAAGGACCACTTTTTTACGCTAAAATTTTGCTTTTTGGAGAGTATGGAATCATTAAAAACTCCAAAGGACTTTCTATTCCGTATAACTATTACAAAGGCGCACTTCGCATGGACGATAGTGCCTCTGAAAAAGCAGTTTCTTCGAACATGAAACTTCGAGAATTTGCGCAACATCTTGCTAGTTTGGATACTTCTTTGGTGCAATTTGAGCTGGACAGACTCACGGCTGATTTAGATAAAGGCATGTATTTTGACAGTAGCATTCCCCAAGGATATGGCGTTGGAAGTAGTGGGGCGTTAGTGGCGGCAATTTATGATCGCTATGCCATTGAAAAAATTACAGTTTTGGAAAATTTAACGCGTTCGAAACTCGCCAAACTCAAAACTATTTTCGCCGCAATGGAGTCTTTTTTTCATGGCAAATCTTCAGGACTTGATCCATTGAATAGTTTTTTAAGTCTTCCTATTTTAATTCATTCCAAATCAGATATTGAGCCCACTGGAATTCCGTCACAATCACAACATGGCAAAGCAGCGGTATTTTTATTAGATAGCGGTATGACAAGCGAAACAGCTCCTTTGGTGTCTATTTTCTTAGATAATTTTGAAGCACCTGCTTTTCGTAAAATGATGAAGGATGAATTTATTACGATCTCCGATCGCTGTATTGAACATTTTTTAAAGGGGAATATTTCGGCTCTTTTTTTGGATGTGAAAAAATTATCATCCGTGGTATTGGACCACTTTAGCCCCATGATTCCTAAGCGTTTTCTTGAGCTTTGGAAAACGGGCTTAGACACAAACGCTTACTACCTAAAACTTTGCGGTTCTGGTGGTGGCGGTTATATTCTTGGTTTCACCCAAGATTTACCCAAAGCACAAGCACTTCTTTCAGACCATAAATTAGAGGTCGTTTACACATTCTAACATGAGCGCTTCGTCCTCATCTACCAAATTGTTTATGCAAGCAATTGGCTTGTTTTCATTGGTACGCGGTGTTAATGTTTCAGTGTTGATGTTGGCTCAGTTGCTCACATCGGTTTTTATTTTTTCTTCGGAAGATATTGCGCCAACATTGTTGGACTTAAACCTTTGGCTCATTGTGTTAGCAACGGGGTTTAGCGTCTCAGGAGGCTATATTTTTAATGCCTTTTTCGACGAAGAAAAAGACCTTATTAATCGTCCAGAAAAAACACTTTTGGAGCGTCACATTTCAGCAAAAACCAAACTCGGGATGTATTTTGCGTGTTCTATTTTAGCTCTTTTGGTGGCGAGTTATGTTTCGTTTCGCGCGGTGGTATTTTTTACGTCATACATGGTTGCCATGTTTTTATATTCTTCATTATTGAAACGCGATCTTTGGTTTGGCACGCTTACGAGCACTTTACTTACGGTTTTACCATTCTTTGCTATTACGGTTTATTTCAATAATTTTTCTCTTGAAATTTTGACCCACGCCGCTTATTTATACACCCTTATAAGCATTCGAGAGTTTGTAAAGGACTTGTATAATATTAAGGGAGATATGGCGCAGAATTACAAAACATTTCCGGTTGCATGGGGCGAGCGTAAGACAAAACAACTGATTAGCTTGCTCATTTTCTGTGCGCTTTTGGTTGTTGCGTTGTTACGCGCCTTTTTTGATTTAAATGCCATGGGGTATTATTTTATTGCCGCGGCTATTTTTCTTGTCCTTCTTTGGGTGTTGCTGTGGCGCGTCCAAACCACGCGACATATGGGGTTATTGCTCCAATTTGTACGGCTCATTATTTTGTTGGGCATAATAAGTCTACCTTTATTACGCTTAACCGCTTAGGCTTCTTACTTTTGCACATCCGTTTGGGCATCTGCAATTAGCGGTGAAATATAAATTCGATGAAAAAAGAAAATTCAAAAAAACCTCAAGAGGGTATTCGGTTAAACAAGTTTATTGCCCATGCGGGGATATGCTCTCGTCGTGAAGCAGATATGCATATCACGTTGGGTTCTGTTAAGGTTAACAATAAAGTTATGACGGAACTCGGCTATAAAGTTAAGCCCACCGACGTGGTACACTTTGATGGACAGAAACTCCAAGCCGAAAAACCTGAATACGTTTTGCTGAACAAGCCCAAAGGGTTTATTACCACCACCCGTGATGAAAAAGCCCGCAAAACAGTAATGGATCTGATTTCAAATGCGACAAAATCACGTATAATTCCAGTGGGTAGACTTGATCGCCCAACTACGGGATTGTTACTTTTTACTAACGATGGCGATTTAGCAAAAAAGCTCACACATCCAAGTACAGGTGTTAAAAAACTGTATCACGTTGTGCTTGATAAAACAGTAAGCGGACAACATTTACAACAGATTAAAAGTGGTATCAACCTTGATGATGGTACTATAAAAGCTGATGAAGTGAGTTTTGTGCAAGGGGCTTCAAAAAGAGAGGTCGGTATTGCGCTTCACTCCGGAAAAAACCGCATTGTACGCCGTATTTTTGAACATTTGGGTTATGAAGTGATAACGCTAGACAGGGTGTTATTTGCTGGATTGACAAAAAAAGATTTACCTCGAGGCCATTGGCGTCATTTGTCGCAAAGCGAAGTACAGCAACTAAAAATGTTGTAGTTTAAATACGGTTTTTTATCGAACTGTATGCCACAAAACCAAATCCTATAAACAGCAATAAGTGAAAAGGGAATAGTCCAAAATCGCCTTCATTCCCTACAAAGAAAGCACTTGTCATGCCAAAGAGAAAATACAACATCATAAAGGCTTCCAAAAGAGTGTTTTTGGAGATGTTTTTTTGAATGTATTTGTTTGACTTAAAGTTGTCTTTAAACTTAGCAAGATTAAATTTTGGTGTTCGCACAAACTCGCTACGCTTTCCGCGATGTCCTTCTAAAACAGCTTTAGAATTATGCACCGAAAATCCCATAGCTACAGCGTAAAACGTCACAAAGTTTTTACTAAATTCAATAAAGTTGACAAAACCTCCACCATGGATTCGTTTATAGGTAAACCAATAACACACAAAGAAGATAACAGTACTAACAATAAACAAGCTGGTGATGTTAAAAAACCAGCTAAAGTGCCCCCATTCGTTTTTGATATACAGCATTGGGATACTCAAAATAGCCAAAGTGAGCACCGATAAAAACATGGTGCTATTTAGCAAATGCATAATAGCGTGAAGGCGCGTTTTTAAGGCAATATCAGGAGAGCGGAATACTTTACCAATCATTTTTTGGAAATTTTCAGCACCGCCTTTATTCCAACGAAACTGTTGCGATCGAATAGCGCTCATCACAACAGGAAGCTCGGCAGGTGTTTCCACATCTTCTAAATACTTAAACTTCCAGCCTTTGAGCTGTGCGCGATAGCTTAAGTCTAAGTCTTCCGTTAGTGTGTCGCCTTCCCAGTTCCCTGCGTCTTCGATACAGGCTTTGCGCCAAATTCCTGCTGTGCCGTTAAAATTCATAAAATGACCACCGTAATTTCGGCCTACTTGTTCTAGTGTAAAGTGCATATCAAGGGCAAATGCTTGTACTTTAGTAAGTGTGGAATAGTTTCGATTAATGTGTCCCCACCGCGTTTGGACTACGCCAATTTCATCACATTTAAAATAGGGAATGGTTTGCATTAGCCAATCTTTTTTGGGGGTGAAATCTGCGTCAAAAATGGCAATGAATTCGCCTTTGGCGGTTTTCAATCCTTCTTTAAGTGCGCCCGCTTTAAACCCTTCTCGCGATGCGCGTCGCACATGAATAAT
>CATIMP010000039.1 GCA_949528465.1 Bacteroidota bacterium
AAATTAACAACAAAAAAATTGACAAATTAGAGCTGTCTCATGATTGTTTTACTATTCGTATTTCCTTCGCCGAAGCGAAGTATACGCGCTGTCATTCTCAATAATTCAATGAACTTTTTTGCTTTCTTTTTGAAAGCGGTTGCAAATATACACTGCTTTTTGGTTTTGACAACCCCCACATGAAAAAAAAATAAACTTTTTTTGTTTGATGTGGTCCACAGCTTTTTTTGCGGATTGCAAATATACAACGCTTTTAATTCTACAAACTCATATTTGCTGTTTATTTTTTGACTTTTATTGCGGTGGGGGTAATGTTCCGTCTGCAAAAGCACGGAGTAAAATCCCTTCGATTAAAGCATCTTCCTCATCATCAGTAGGGTTATATGTTGTTTTAAGGTTAATGTCAAAAAGTTTTGCCGTAGTCTGATAGATAAAAGCACGCCATCCACTTCGCAGTTTTTTTATCAAACTATGTGTCGTTTCGCCTGTTTCGCGATGTATTAATTTAACTAAAATACGACCTTCTGAGCGCGTAAGACGCTTTAATTCCTCTTTAAACTCGCCTTCTAAGTAGTGTTCAATGCGTTTGGTGTAACGTTTTTTGGCGCGTTTTCGTTTGATTTTAGACAAGCGGTCGTTCAAAACAACCAAACGTTCCGAAGCAATTTTAGCGTATGGATATACTTTTAGCGTTCGTTTACGCAGTCTATAATATGCTAAATAGTCGTTATAGCTATCAAATTTTAAACTTGGGAGGACTATAACTTCACCCAAATCCACATAAGGATTGGCCAATGTATCGCCCTCTACAATATATATAGGCTGTTGTTGCTGTCCGTAAAGACAACTCACAACCATTAACACAATCAAAAAAACAAGTTTGCGCATGTGTTCAAAAGTACTAAGATTGTTTTACCCATATGTTGTAAATTAGCCTACTTAATTATAAAAGCACAATGAGCAGCATTTTAAATAAAAAATCACACACATTTTTAGAGCAATACTTGAACAACCCAGCGCCTACCGGCTATGAGTGGGAAAGCCAAAAGATATGGATGGACTACCTTAAACCATACGTTGATACGTTTATCACTGATGCTTATGGAACAGCAGTTGGGGTTATCAATCCAGAGGCTGAATTCAAAGTAGTCATTGAAGCGCACTCAGACGAAATTTCTTGGTATGTCAATTATATTTCGGACAAAGGATTGATATCTGTTATTCGTAATGGAGGTAGCGATCATCTCATTGCACCCTCTAAATGGGTGGATATCCACACCAAAAATGGCATTGTAAAAGGTGTTTTTGGCTGGCCTGCCATTCACACGAGAACGCCTGGTAAAGAAGAAACACCAAAAATTGACAACATTACAATTGATGTTGGTGCTGCTACTAAAGAAGAGGTTGAAAAGTTAGGGATTCATGTAGGATGTGTTATTACGTATCCCGACACCTTTCAAGTTCTCAATAAAGATAAGTTTGTGTGTCGGGCATTAGATAACCGCATTGGCGGATTTATGATTGCGGAAGTAGCACGACTGCTCAAGGAAAACAACATCACCCTCCCTTTTGGATTATATGTAACCAATTCGGTTCAAGAAGAAATTGGGTTACGTGGTGCTGAAATGATTACACAACGTATCAAGCCTAATGTAGCTATTGTTACAGATGTTTGTCACGACACAACAACTCCGATGTTAAATCCAAAAAAACAAGGAGATAATGCCATCGGAAAAGGACCCGTTATATCCTATGCACCTGCGGTTCAGCAATTGCTCCGTGATAGAATCATTGAAACTGCTGAGGCGAAAGAAATTCCATTTCAGCGTTTGGCTTCCTCGCGTTATACAGGTACAGACACGGACGCTTTTGCGTACAGTAATGGTGGCGTTCCTTCTGCACTGATATCATTACCACTAAAATACATGCACACCACTGTGGAAATGGTGCATCAAGAGGATGTGGAAAACGTTATCAAATTGATTTTTGAAACAGTTCAAAACATCAAAAACGGCGAGACGTTTAGCTATTTCGCTTAATCTCCTGGATAATTTCAGGATTGAGTAAGGTAGAAACGTCACCCAATTGATCATATTCACCTGCAGCGAGTTTACGTAAAATTCTACGCATAATTTTACCGCTTCTTGTTTTGGGTAAACCACTCACAACTTGTATGCGGTCAGGCTTGGCGATTGGACCAATGGTTTTTGCTACCAATGTTCGGAGCTCTTCCGTCAATTCGTTTGGATCGACTTCAGAGTTCGGAATAACAAAAGCGTGCAATGCATTTCCTTTTACGTCATGTGGAAAACCAACAACGGCACTCTCTACGACAGAATCGTGTGCATTTAGCGCATTTTCAATGGGTGCCGTTCCAAGGTTATGTCCCGAAACAAT
>CATIMP010000040.1 GCA_949528465.1 Bacteroidota bacterium
CGGTTGTCGTGGGTCGTGATGCACGTATTTCGGGCCCTATGGTGCAGCAATTGGTACAACAAACGCTTATCGGATTAGGAATCAATGTGATTGATGTGGGACTTTCTACCACACCGACCGTAGAAATGGAAGTAGTGCGACAAAACGCGCAAGGCGGTATTATCCTTACGGCGAGTCATAACCCAAAACAATGGAACGCATTAAAATTACTGAACAGCAAAGGAGAATTCATCAGCAGCGATGACGGCAAAGCCCTTATGCAACACCTTGAGGCACAGTCTTATGATTTTGCTTCGGTGGATGATCTTGGAGTTATATCATCGGTTGACGATGCACTGGAAGCGCATATTGATGCGATTTTAGCCTTAGACTTGGTGGATGTTGATGCGATTCAGGCCGCCCAATTTTCGGTAGTGGTAGACGGTGTGAATTCTTCCGGAGGCGTGGCGGTACCTATGTTGTTGGACAAACTAGGCGTAAAGACGTCTAAAATTCACTGTACTCCAAACGGTGATTTTCCACATAACCCTGAGCCATTAAAAGAACATTTAACAGATTTGACAACGGCAGTTTTAGACAACAAAGCAGACGTTGGTATTGCCGTTGATCCAGATGTTGATCGGTTGGTGTTTATGGACGAAAATGGGGTGCTTTTTGGTGAAGAATATACCTTGGTCGCATGTGCAGATTATGTGCTTGCACATCAAAAAGGAGATGTTGTTTCTAATCTTTCATCAAGTAGATCCTTAGCTGATTTGGCGCAACATCACGGTGTAGATTATCATGCCAGCGCAGTAGGCGAGGTACACGTTGTGGAAAAAATGAAAGCCGTAAAAGCCGTTATTGGCGGCGAAGGCAATGGCGGGATTATTCTGCCCGAGTTGCATTATGGCAGAGATGCCCTTGTTGGCATTGCGTTGTTTTTAAGCTTTTTGGCTAAAGAAAGAGAAACAGTATCCAGTCTTAAAAAGCGTTACAGCAGCTATGTTATGTCTAAGAAAAAAATTCAGCTTTCAGAAACCTGGGACACCGATGCTTTGCTCACAGCTGTTGCGCATACGTTTAAAAATGAAAGCGTTACGACCATTGATGGCGTGAAAATCGACTTTGACGATTCGTGGATTCATTTGCGAAAATCAAATACAGAGCCGATAATTCGTCTTTATGCGGAAGCACCAGATGAACATCGTATACACGTGCAAGTAGAAAAAATAGAAAAGGCTATTGCTGCTTTTGTCGCATCAACTTAAAGCGATTGTGCGTCCAAAAGTACTGCGTTGGATCTTCCTTAATTTGCTCCTCTAAGGCATTATAAAACAAATCGGTAATCTGAAAATCTTCCATTTTATTTGGGTTTTCTGCGAGTAAACTAAATGTAGTTTCATAATACCCGCGTTTAACGCGTTTTACTTTTGCCATTACTATGGGCACATCAAAGCGTTTCCCTAAGCGCTCTGCGCCTGTGAACACAGGAACTTCATGCCCAAAAAAAGTACGGTAGTAGTTTTTGCTATTATATTGTGGCGATTGATCTGCCGCAAAACCCACTAAATTCAATTTTTTCTCACGCTTTGAAGCGGCAAACTCTTCTGCAAATTTTTTCCTAGAAATCAACGCAGAATTGTGTTTTGAGCGTACCTTCTGAAAATAGGTATCAAAGTATTTGTTTTGCAATGGTGCATATATGGCAACAGGTTTTAATGAAACATAATAGCCCAACGCCAGCATCCACTCAAAGTTTGCATAGTGTCCTGTCATAACAAACACCGATTTTCCTTGTTTGGCAAAACCTTCAACAAGCTCTGGATTTGTAACGGTGAAGCGCTTTAACATTTGCTTCTTAGACATTCCTTTAACCTTGATGGCTTCTAAAAAAAGATCACATAAAAAGCGATAAAAATTACGTTCAATTTGCTTTTGCTCATCTGGGGAATTGGCAAAACCACACAACGCTAAGTTTTTCTGAACAACTTTCTTTCGATAACCTGTAATATGATAAACAAAAACATATAAAAAATTAGAAAGCTGGTATAACAGCCAAAAAGGGAGTTTTGATATAATAAGAAGTAGCGGCGCTACTAAAATATAAATCAGTAGATTCATTTATCGTTATACGCTTTGCACTAAACTAAAGAAGGTTTTCCTCAAGTATAGGTAAAATGTTACCTATATAATGGTCTTTAGCGACTACTTGACCATTTTCATCAAGTAAAAATAATTGCGGGATAGAAGATACGCCATAAAGTGCAGCGATAGGATCTTCCCAACGTTTGAGGTTGGAAACATGATTCCAGTCAAGTTTATCATTCTCAATAGCTTTTCTCCAGCTTGCATCGCTTTTATCTAAAGAAACACTCAAAATTGCAAGTCCTTTATCTTTGAAAGTATTGTAGGTTTCTACTAACTTAGGACTTTCTACGCGACACGGTCCACACCAGGAAGCCCAAAAATCAACCAATGTGTATTTGCCAAGTGTAGTATACAATCGTTGAGGATTTCCATCCAAATTTGGCGCAGTGAAATCTGGGGCGTTTGAACCAACACTCACATCACCTTTTTCAGTGTTTTCTGCATCTGGATTTACACTTTCTTCATCAGTTGGGAAAAGAGTTTTTTCAATTTTGAGTCCAGCTTTTGTCTTTTTAACAGTAGTACTGAATGCATTAAAAATTGTTTGTGCTTCTTCCTCTTCTATGCTCTTGTTAAGGATTAATTGTTCCAAAATAAGTGTAGATATATACGAATCTGAATTTTCAGTCACAAAACTAACTTGAAAATCAGTAAATTTTGTTTGCATGTCGTTTAGCTGTTCTTGTAAATCAACAAAAGCCAAACTATCTCTCGAAACCATCGCATTTCGCATTTCGTTCTGGATTCCAAACAAATCGTCAATTAGGGGAGTGGATGTGGTAATATACCTTCTAAACTCTTTGTTTGACTTGGTGCCACTAGCTTTTGATGCGCGTATGCTATCCTTGTACATTTCAACTGTAATTTCACCAGGCTCTAACACAACAGGAACCACATCGCGGTTGCCTTCTAAAAGCAAATAGTGCATTTCGGGTAATTCAATGCTGCTTGTGTAGCTCGCAACACCGCCTTGAATGGCTAATGTGTCTAAGGTTTGGGGTTGGTTACTTTCGTCTAACGCAATCAAGAAAACATTATTGTTGTCCTCAACATCAGCAGATATATTTAGGGTGTAATCAGTGGACTGACAAGAGGCCAAAATTAGCATTAGGGCAAACAGAGTGAATAATCGCATGTGTGATATTTTTGCCAAATTTAACAAAAAGAAACGTGGCTACTGGCGAAGTTAATGGTTTTTTAGGCTTACCATAATCCCGTTAACCAATTCGTTATAATCCATGGATTTAAAATCTTCGTCGGCAAAAAATGCTTTTAGCTTATCGGAATGGTAATCATAAAGTTTCCACCTCTTGTTATGATATTCCAATGCGGTTAGATTTTCAATCCAATCGCCAGAGTTCAGGTACAAGCAGCTTCCGTATTTATTTTTACGAATCCGTTTTTGTGGCTGATGAATATGACCACAAACTACATAGTCATAGCCTTGATCAATGGCTAAGTCCGCGGCAATTTGCTCAAAATCGTTGATAAATTTCACTGCTTTTTTTACGCTATTTTTGATTTTCTTGGACAACGAGTACTTCTCTTTTCCCAATTTAAGCAACCACCAATTAATAAACCGGTTGATTAAAATTAGCATATCGTACCCCCAACCACCAAGTTTTGCAATCCATTTTGAGTGTTGGACGGTAGCGTCAAAAATATCTCCATGGAAAAACCAAGATTTTTTCCCATCAAGTTCTAAAATTAGTTTGTCTACAACTTGAATATTTCCAAAATCAATATCTGTAAATCTTCGCAGTAATTCGTCGTGATTGCCCGTAATGTAGAATACTTTTGTACCGTTGGTTGCCATAGAAATTATTTTCTTGATAACCTTGAGGTGGCTTTTTGGAAAATAGCGTTTTCGGAATTGCCAAATATCAATAATATCACCGTTGAGGATCAGCGTTTTGGGACGAATACTCGATAAATAATTAAGCACTTCTTCTGCATGACACCCATATGTTCCCAAGTGGATATCCGAAATTACGGCCAAATCAATTTTTCTTTTCTTCACGTTATACAAAAATCTAAACTTAAAATTATACTTGAATTAAGAGAGTATATTAAAACCCTTAAGAAATGGTTACTAAATTGTTACTATTAACAATTCAAAAGGATGTGTTAATATTCGTATTTTTGTGGAAATTTTAAATTTATGTCCGGAAATACCTTTGGCAAATCTTTTACTTTAACAACATTTGGAGAATCACATGGCCCAGCTCTTGGCGGCGTTATTGACGGTTGTCCTGCAGGCGTTCCTATAGATATAGATACCATTCAAAAAGATTTGGATAGAAGAAAACCAGGGCAGTCGGCGATTGTTACCCAACGAAAAGAGCCCGATACGGTTGAAATTTATTCTGGTGTTTTTGATGGTAAATCTACAGGTACACCTATTGGCTTTGTGATTCACAATACAAATCAAAAATCTAAAGATTACACACATATTAAGGATAGCTACCGTCCTTCTCATGCCGATTATGTATATGACCAAAAATACGGTTTTCGTGACTACCGCGGTGGGGGTAGAAGCTCTGCTCGTGAAACAGCAGCACGTGTTGTTGCTGGGAGTATTGCCAAACAACTTATTGCGCCTGTTCAAATACAAGCTTTTGTTTCGGCGGTTGGGGAATTGACATTGCCAAACCCAGAAGCAACATCTGACTATTCATTTATTGAGCAAAATCCAGTGCGTTGTCCAGATGCAGCCATGGCAGCAGAAATGGAAACTTACATCAAACAAGTTCGGAAAGATGGCGACACCGTTGGCGGCGTTATCACTTGTGTTGCCAAGAATGTACCTGTTGGCTTAGGTGAACCTGTTTTTGATAAACTTCATGCTGTTTTGGGTCAAGCAATGCTCTCCATTAATGCTGTTAAAGGCTTTGAATACGGGAGTGGTTTTGCCGGAGCGGCACTTCGCGGAAGTGCACACAATGACCTGTATAACGAAGATGGTACTACAAAAACCAATAATTCGGGAGGGGTACAGGGTGGTATCAGCAACGGAATGGATATTTACTTTAACGTTGCTTTTAAACCTGTTGCAACAATTATGCAATCGCAAGAAACGATAGACAATAAAGGGGAAACAGTTACCATGGAAGGCAAAGGACGCCACGACCCATGCGTAGTACCAAGAGCCGTCCCTATTGTGGAAGCCATGACCGCTTTGGTGTTGGCAGACTTTACACTTCGCAATAGAAATTCGAAATTGTGATATGCGAAAACTAGCGCTCCATTGGCAAATTTTATTAGGAATGTTTTTTGGCGTTCTTTTTGGTTTGCTGTATAGCCAGTTTGAGTGGGGAAAGTCTTTAGTTGTAGATTGGATTAAACCATTCGGCACGATTTTTATTAATGCGTTAAAGCTTATTGCCGTTCCGCTGATTCTCGCATCATTAATAAAGGGGGTTTCTGATTTAAAAAACATCGCCCAACTTTCCAATATGGGAGGTCGTACGATTGGTTTGTATTTGCTTACCACACTAACGGCAGTTACCATTGGCCTAACTATTGTAAATGTTATTAAACCTGGTAACACGCTTTCAGACGAGACTCGAACGGAACTTCTCGCCTCCTATGCTACAGACGCTGCGGCAAAACAATCGGTGGCAGCGGCACAAAAAGAAGCCGGCCCACTTCAAGCGTTGGTAGATTTAGTTCCATCTAACATTTTTGCTGCCATGCAAGATAATGGCAATATGTTGCAAGTCATTTTCTTTGCTATATTTTTTGGCGTAGGATTGGTGTTAATACCCAAGCAAAAAGCAAAAGCCGTAAAAGACTTTTTTGATGCGCTAAATGAGGTTATTTTAAAACTTATTGATTTGATTATGATAGCTGCGCCTTATGGTGTTTTCGCTTTACTCGCAGCCCTAATTGCCGAAGCGCCTTCGGCAGATTTATTTAAAGCACTTGGGTTATACACGCTAACCGTACTCATTGGTTTGTTCGCAATGATTGTCTTTTACATTGTACTCGTGCGTATTTTCACACGGAAAAAAACGGGATTTTTCTTGAAGGGAATTTCTCCAGCACAATTATTAGCGTTTTCTACAAGTTCATCAGCGGCTACACTTCCTGTTACCATGGAGCGTGTTCATGAACATCTTGGAGTAGAGGAAGAAGTCAGCAGTTTTGTTTTGCCTATTGGCGCAACCATTAATATGGATGGCACAAGTTTATATCAGGCTGTTGCCGCAGTATTTATAGCTCAAGCGTTTGGCATGGATTTAAGCCTTTCAGCGCAATTAGGCATTATTGCCACAGCAACCTTAGCGTCTATTGGTTCTGCTGCCGTGCCAGGAGCAGGCATGGTTATGCTTGTAATTGTTTTGGCCCAAGCAGGAATTCCTGAAGCGGGTTTAGCGCTTATTTTTGCCGTAGACAGGCCTTTGGATATGTGCCGAACTGCCGTAAACGTTACTGGGGATGCTTCTGTGTCTATGCTAGTAGCCAAATGGCTAGGAAAGCTAGGGAAGCCAAAAGCCAAAAATTGGGACGATCATTACCCTAAGAAATAAACCGATTTTTATGTGTTTGGGCTAAAGTGCATTGTGTGCTTCCAAAAACGCGTTTTCTGTTTTTTGCCACAAAATTGTACATCGCTTTTTGAATAAAATTAGGCGTTATCCAAAAAAAGATCAGTACCCATTTAACTTTTGGAAGTTTCTGAATTATATGTCGAATGGCATGTTGATGCGTTAACGTATGCTTCCCATCAACAACCACGACCGTTTCTTTAGAAAGTTCAAGCTTTTGAGCGTAATCGGAGAGGAGTGATGCAAATTGAAAACATTGATGTGTATCTTGTTTGATAATAAACTTCACGAAAG
The DNA here is from genome assembly GCA_949528465.1 of Bacteroidota bacterium. Classification (GTDB taxonomy): domain Bacteria; phylum Bacteroidota; class Bacteroidia; order Flavobacteriales; family Flavobacteriaceae; genus UBA7446. The sequence continues at coordinate 6,975 of CATIMP010000040.1, forward strand.
TGCAGCACATCAGGCATTCACTATCATAAAAAATTACGGCTTGATTCACTTTTTCTTACGTTCTACTAGTTCTAACGCTTCTACATTTACTTGTGTGGTAAAAACCCCATAATTTACAATGGCCTTTTTCTTCTCCAATGTGTCAATAGTACCCACTGCTTTTCCATCGTACATACGCACCTTGTCGCCAATATTAAATGTAACTTTTGGACGATGATTTTCTTTGGGTTTTTGAGCAGGATTTTTCTTTTTTTCCACTCTGACCACTTCAACTTTTTTGGAAACTTCTTCCTTTAGTGCCTTTTTCTGTTTCTGCTCTTTTTTGTGCTCCGAAACCGATTTGCGTTTACGCTTGGCATTTTCTTCTTCCACAACACGAAGGAGATCCGCAATTAGCGGTCGCTTTTTGTTGTTTATAAAATAACGTTCAGCCGCATCATTAACCTTGTTGCCTAAGGCAATCATGCGTTGCTCCTGATCGTAAAGTTCTTGATAGCGCTCTAACTTCACTTTGATCTTTGCATTCAGCGTTTCAAGCTTTTCGTTTTCCTTTTTGTTTTTTATAGAAGCCTCTTGCAATTCTTTTGAGGTCTTACTCATAGTAGCGCGTTCTTTTTGCAGTTTAGCAATGCTAGCATCAAAGCGCACCTTACCGCGTTCAATTTTCTTTTTTGCTCTGTTTATAAGACTGTACGGAATGCCGTTTTTCTCAGCTACTTCAAATGTAAACGAACTTCCTGCTTCGCCAGACACCAAATGAAAGGTGGGTTGTAAACTCTTACCGTCAAACTGCATGTTGGCATTGGTCATATGTGGCAATTCGTTGGCGAGAAGTTTTAAGTTAGAGTAGTGCGTTGTAATGGCACCAAAAGATTCGCGTTCATAGAAAACTTCTAAAAATATTTCTGCTAACGCACCTCCAAGTTCCGGATCGGAACCGGTTCCAAATTCGTCAATTAAAAACAAGGTTTTTGCATCACATTTTTTTAAAAAGCGCTGCATATTTTTTAAGCGATAACTATAAGTGCTTAATTCATTTTCAATAGACTGATTGTCGCCAATATCCGTTAAAATTCGTTCAAAAACACCTACATGACTTTGCTCATGAACGGGAATCAAAAAACCGCTTTGCAACATCAATTGCAAAAGTCCAATGGTTTTTAAGGTGATACTTTTTCCTCCGGCATTTGGTCCTGAAATAACCATGATGCGGTTTTCAGGATGTAGACGCACATCTTGCGGATAGGTTTTATTCTTTTTTCTTTTATTGCTTAAATAGAGTAGGGGATGATATGCGTTTTTTAAATCAATTTCTTGTGTTTCACAAAGTATGGGTAGCGAAGCATTCATTTCCTTAGCAAAATGTGCTTTTGCAGCATGTGTATCTATCAAGGTTAGAAAACCAGAAAACGTCTTAAAATCCACTTCAAATGGGCGCATATAATCGGTTAATGCACGTAAAATCGCATCGACTTCTTCCTTCTCGTCATACAATAGATTTTGCAGTTCTTGGGTGTATTGCAAAGTCGTTTCGGGTTCTATGTACACAATACTCCCCGTTTTGCTACTTCCATGAATAACCCCTTTGACCTTACGTCGATACATGGCTTTTACCGCCAGCACACGTCTACTTCCAATAACCGTTTCTCGAATTTCATCTAAAAAACCAGATCCATGATAGGTGCTCAATGCAGCACCAAAACTTTGACTGATTTTTGAACGCACCCCATTCATTTGCCGTCGAATGCTAAAGAGCTTATCTGATGCCCGATCTTTTAACTCACCGAACTTATCAATGATGCGATGAATTTCTGCTGGAATTTCTTTTGTGGGTGTTTGTCCGTTTGTAGCTTCAAATAACCCAGGGTAGCGGTCTTTGTTTTTTCTAAGGAAAACAAGTAGTGTGTTTGCTGTTTCTGAAAGTAATAACAAACGTCTAAACCCCTCGACTTCTATCTTGCTGTTTTCTACAGAAAGTAATGAAATTTCTTGCGCTACGTCTTCAAATCCGTGGTTTGGTATGGGTTTTTCTTCCGAAAAGGAAGATAGGTACTCATTTGTACGATGCAAAGTACCACGTACTGCCCGAAAACTTGTATAAGGCGAAGTTTCCAACATCTGTAATTTACCCGATTCGGTAGCACAACGTGATGCAGCCTGTTCTAAGACTACTCCAAACTCTAAATCATCAAGCGTTTTCTGCGCAATTATTTTCATGTCAATTTTTTCTACCTTGAGGCTTCGCAAAAATAGCTTTTTTCATGCAGGTTAGATTAGAAAAATCTTGGCAAAATCAATTGGCTTCACAGTTTGAGGCTCCTTATTTTAAGGAACTTACCCATTTTGTGCGTCAAGAATATGAACAATTCACCTGTTATCCCCTTGCAAAAGATATTTTTAACGCGTTAGACACGACACCTTTTGATAGTACACGTGTGGTTATTTTAGGACAAGATCCATATCATGGCGACGGACAAGCGCATGGTCTTTCCTTCTCTGTTCCAGATGGCGTTGCACACCCACCTTCCCTTATCAATATTTTTAAAGAATTAGAAGTTGATACAGGGAAACCATATCCGAAAAGCGGATCGCTTGTCCCGTGGGCAAAGCAAGGTGTATTACTCTTAAATGCAACACTCAGCGTTCGAGCTGGTCAGGCTGGAAGTCACCAGAAAAAAGGATGGGAACAATTTACAGATGCGATTATTGCTGCGTTATCAGAAAACAAAACAGGTATTGTGTTTATGCTTTGGGGAAATTATGCCAAGAAGAAAGGGAAATATATTGACCGTTCAAAACATTTGGTATTGGAAGCCGGACATCCTTCGCCATTGAGTGCAAATCGTGGATTGTGGTTTGGGAATACACATTTTAGTCAAGCAAATGCGTATTTAAAGCAACAGAAAAGTCAAGCGGTGATTTGGTAACCTATTTTTTTACAAACTTAACGGTACATAGCGATGATTTAACCTCAGTACCGTTGCCCAATGGCGGCTGCGTGATTTTTGAAATGGCTACTTTAGGATTTGTATCACTGTTGGAAGAGGTAAATGTTGTTCCGCTGTCTGTTCCTGCGTCAAATACCTCTCCCACAACCGTTTTAGTGGCTACAAACGCATTGTCTTCATTGAGTAAATTGACATCCACACATGCAACATACCAATCTGGACTAGGCGCAAGCATGGTTGCCAAAGACACCGATGGAAAGCGCGTAGATACGTCCACATCAATAGAAATGGTTCCAACACCACCGCTTAATCCGTTTCCGATATAAGCTTTTAACCCGTTCTCATTACTTATTTCCGCGTTTAACTCGTTTACTAATGCTGTGGTTTTTCCATCTTCTGCCATTCGTTCGATACCAATTGTAGCTATTTTTCCATCCTTAAAAAATGTGTTGTCTTTTTGATGCACCCAACCTACAAGCGGAGAAAAATGCGCACCAGCGGGATAGTCTGTTGGGAAATCGTTTGTGTTCCAGTCGAAAGAAAAGGTAACCGTATAAGTTGCTGTTTTGTTCTCTGTTATTGGAGGAATAACTGTTGTCATTACTTCCTTTTCTTTTTCACATGAAATTGATAAAAGGGATGTTGTAAAGAATAAATAGACTAGGGGGCGAATGCTCATAATATTTGGATTTAATGCAATTTAAACATCAATATTTATGCCAAAATTCTATCTGTTATCTAACAGCAATACACTTGCCAATCCACCTGCACCTGCAATAGCGGCCAGGCCTGTTTTACTTGTTTTCTTAAGCGCATGAAATAAGTGCACCGCCAATACGGCACCTGAAGCACCGATAGGGTGCCCGTAAGCTATTGCTCCTCCAAACGGATTGATTTTTTCAATGGGCGCACCGCTGATTTTAGCACATAAAATAGCTTGAACGGCATAGGCTTCCATAAGTGCTATCTGATTGATATTGTCCCAATTCAAGTTATTTTGTTTTAAGATAAGATTCATGGCTTTTGCCGGAAGTATTGGGAAAGATTTTGGGTCGCCGCCAAGTGTAAAACCATCTTTAATTTCTACGCAATGCACAGGATTAATTTTTTTCACCATTTCTTGCGAAGCTACAGCAACAAAGGCAGCGCCATCGGCTTTTGGTGCCGTGTTGCAAGGGTGTGTATGTCCGTAAGTTGCATTTGCTTTGCGATACACTTCATTGCTAATTTCTCTCGCAAACGTGTCGATTGTGTCATTTGGCGTCAGGGAAACAATTTCGGCAGCTGCAATGGGTTTATGCGCTAATGCCTTTCTGTGGCTGTTTTGCACCCATTCAAATTCCTCTTGATCGGAAATGTTGTATGTTTCTTTCAATGCTTTTATACGATCTCCTAAGGGAATTGTTGGATTATCAGTGGGGTAGAAGGGAGGCCGCTCTAACGGGGTAGCCTTTTTGTTCCATTTTAATGGATAATGTCGTTCTGGTCGAAGGGAAAAAGACTCTACACCGCCTGCTAAAATTAGATTTGCCTGACCTTGTTGAATTTGATTTTTTGCTTGAATAATCGCATCCAATCCCCCCACGCATTGCCGGTCTATGGAAGTGCCTAAGAGTTCAGATGAAAACCCTGCCTTAAGGGTACAAAGACGTGCAATATTTCCCCCACCACCAATGGCGTTGGAAACAAAAACATCATCAACTTCAGAAGTATCAATATCCAATTGTTGAAGGTTATTGATGAGCACAGCTGCGGCCATGTCTTCAATGGGAGTATCTTTCAAAAAGCCGCCAGCAGGTGAAACAGTTGTTCGAGAGGCAGCAATCAAAAAAGCTTTTTTGGAATTCACAGCCATTTCATAAGTGTTTTTATATCTGTTTTTCCATTGGCTAACATAGGCCAAGTATCACAATGTACCCACTTTTTTGGAACTCCTTGTGCACCTAAACGTTCATAGGCCATCTTTTTTAGGGCTTTCCAATCTTCAGCAGAACGTTTTTCAGTTGTCATTAAAACGAGTTCATTTTCTTTTAATTCATTGGGTTTTGATGCGATTACAAGTGCCTCTGTGTTCAATAGCGCCTTGTACCATGATTCTAGGGCGTTAAGATCAATAATATGCCCACTTACGGAAACGTGGCGATCGGGCCTTCCCGTAAAAAACAACCGCTTTTGATTACCAATATATCCTTTATCTTTTGTTGAGATGAATCTATCTAACTTATTTGTTTCCAGTGTTTTATGAATGTAGGATGTAAACACATCATTGCTTTTTACCCAAATGGTTCCCTCGCTTTTTTTAGGCACCTTTTGATTGTGTTTGTCCAATATAGCAACTTCTACATTTTTGCAAATTTCACCTACGCTCTTGCCGTTGTCACTTGGGTTTTTGATAGCCACAAAACTGGTTTCAGAAGCCCCGTAAAAGCTATAGATTTTAGCATTTGGGAATACGTTTTGTACTTCCTTGCGCTTCCGATTAGAAAAGTTCGCGCCACCAACAAAAAGATAACGAACGGATTCTAAAGCTTGCATCTGTTTTTTCGCAACTGCTTTCACTAAAAATGTGCAATGCAACGGCGTTGCCCAAAGGATATAATCTTTATATAATTTAAGTTGTGTAAAGTGTTTTATTTCGTGGTTTGGAAAGACTAGCGGTTGTTGCCCTCGTTGTAGCGATTCCATGGCGCCAAACAGGGAAAGCGAGTAGGGAAGCGCGCCCATTACAATTCCCTTTACATTTGGAATAGCAGTGATTTCTGCGGAAATAAGCGCAAAGCTATTTTGCCAACTTTCAAACGTGCGAATAATACCTTTTTGGTTGTTTTTAGTTCCGCTAGAAAAACACAAAATTGAAGGTTTTGAAACTTCGTATTTGAATGTATAAACGCCTTCAACAGCTGTTTTTTTGATAGTTAAGCCCAATGAATTTACAATAGCCGAAGAGATGGTACCGACGCTTATTCCTGCTTGAATAAGCGGCATGGCATAGGTTAAAAAAAGTGGGTGCTGGGTTTCGCCAAAAAGCAGGAATTCTTTTTTGGGATCTGAAACGATTTTTTGAAGCGCTGAAATCATAGGCCGCACAATTAACCGCCAACACGCTTTACGATATGTCCTTCGTTGCGAAGTACCTCCATGACTTTGTCACGTACATTTCCTTGAATGATAATTTCGTTTTCTTTCACAGAGCCGCCGACACTACAGTGCTGTTTGATTGTCTTAGCTAAGGCTTTTAATTGCGTATCATCTCCTTCAAACCCTTTGATTACGGTTACCGTTTTTCCACCACGTCCTTTGCTGCTAAAGTGCGCTTCTAAATATTGTTTGGGCAATTCTTTCGCCGCTTCTGGTTCGGGAACATAGGCTCCTTCAGCTTCTGGAAAAAGCTTTTTTAAATCGGATAAGTCGTTCAGTTTTGCCATTAGTTTTTTAGTAATCCAAGATCTATAAGACGCTCACGAAGAAAATCTCCTGCCGTTATATCATCAAATTGTTTGGGATTTTCTTCTGATACGCAATGCGGCAAAACATCTAATGGCATATTTGCCACGGGATGCATAAAAAATGGGATAGAGTATCGCGAGGTTCCCCATAATTCTTTTGGTGGATTTATCACACGGTGAATGGTCGATTTTAGCGTATTGTTGGTGTGACGCGATAGCATATCACCTACATTTACCATAAGTTCATTTTCGCCTGCAATGGCGTCTACCCATTCGTTATTTCTATTTAACACTTGTAATCCTCTTCCATGCGCACCCATAAGTAAGGTTATCAGGTTGATATCGCCGTGCGCAGCAGCGCGTTCTGCCTTTTTTGGAGCGGTTTGTATGGGTGGATAATGAATAGGGCGGAGGATGCTGTTCCCCGTTGCAACAAAATCATCAAAATAATGTGTGTCTAAATTTAAGTAGATAGCAATAGCTTGCAACAAAGCAACACCTGTTTGTTCCAACGCCTTAAAAACGCCTTCGCCGACTTCGTTAAAGGCTGGAATTTCCTCAACAATAACATTCGGTGGATAGTGCTGTTTGAGTGCTTCAGCTACTTGAGCATATTGGCCAAAATGCCAAAATTCTTTTAAATCGCCTTCTTTTTTGCCTTTAGCGTGTTCCTTACCAAAAGAAGTATAACCACGCTGACCGCCACCGCCTTCGATTTCATATTTCTTTTTTACGGACTCAGGCAAATCAAAAAAGGCTTTAATCTGCTTGTACAACTCGTGTATGAGTTCTTCGGATAGGAAATGCCCGGAGACTGCTACAAAACCAATTTTCTCATAGGCGCGTCCCAAATCGGAAACAAATTGATCGCGTTGTGCTTGTGTGCCCGATGTGAATTTTTGAAGGTCTAACGAAGGAATTGCATTCATTTTTGCAAGATAAGAATTCGTGTAAAATATTTATCAATAGGGTGTGGTTAATTCGAGATAATTATATTTTGTAATTTTGGTAATCTCTATTATAATTTAACATAACATAAATTATCATTCAATTTAATGATGTTAAAAATATATGGATAACTAAGAAATTGAAAAAATTATTTCCACTCAAACCGTGGTATTTTTAACTAAACTTCAACACAATGAATGACAGGCACAACGACCTACTTCGCATTCGTCCCGAAATTAAAAAGCATCAAACGTTTGACACCATGTCGGACGAAGAACGTTTTCAAAACGCCACCATGCGTCCAATTCTCAAATTGCAACATCCGTTGCTTGTAGCGGCCTTTATCAATTATGCCAACAAACACAAAGGCGTGTTTTATGAACTTTCCATAGAAAAGCGCATGCAGTACATTGAAACAGCTGTTTGCAAAGACCAAAAATTTCGCAATTCGCTTAAGGGTATGTTGATTGGTCAATTTACCGTTGAAGAATATCAAGTTTACATTGAAAATTCTTCGAAACTTAACAAACGCATGATGAATTTAGTCATTGCCAGACTTCAAGATCAGATCCAACTTTTGACCCCTCAAAACACGCTAAAATAGGATTGGGTTAATATTTGAATAATTATCAGCTTTTTTATCTTTTTATTCTTTTTTTATGAATAAAATATATAATTTAGTTTCAAATTATCAATATATGAACAAATCTCTTATTTATTCGACCATTACTGGAACCATTGTGTATTTCTTACTCGGATGGTTATTTTACGGCATCCTTTTTACGGATTTATACCCCGCAAATGAAGAACATTCAATGCTATTTGTGTTTTTTGGATGTTTATTCTATGTACTTGTTTTTTCGCGTATTTATACGCGTTGGGCTGCGATTAGTACATTTAAAAGTGGAGCTAAAGCAGGCTTTATTTTAGGTCTTATTTTTGCCATTAGCATGAACTTTTTTTATGCTGCATCTAATGGACTTAACCTTGAACACTTTGTAACAGATGTGTTTATAGCTACTGTGTCCACGGCCCTTACGGGTGGCGTGATTGGCCTTACCATAAGGAAGACCAAATAATTTCTCTTAGGTGAAAATGCCCAAGAAATTGGGCATTTTTTACCTTTTGTTTTGCGTATCGCTTCGAATCATGAACTTCTTTAGCCAAACATCAAAACATAAAAAATCATCGCCAAAACGCGCCTATATGCCTTGGAACGAAATCGATGATGCCATCTTATTGCGTATGCACAAATGTAAAATGGCCAAAACACGAATGGCACGTTTTTTTGAACGCTCTGTAGGTGCTATTAATTCACGTATAGAAAAATTAACAGAAGAAATGTAACACACAACATTGCCTCCCAACCAAATCTTATGAACCCCCAAAACGCTAACCGGAATTTACACGCGGCAAAAAATGCCAAAAAAGACGAATTCTATACCCAGCTCGAGGATATAGAAAACGAACTTAAGCACTATACCCACCATTTTAAAAACAAGGTGGTGTATTGCAATTGCGACGACCCCCGTATCAGTAATTTCTTCCGCTATTTCGCTTTTAATTTTGAAAAACTGGGACTTAAAAAGCTTATTACCACCTGCTACCAAAACAAACAACACAATTTATTTAGCCAACACGATAGCGAACACGCTATTTATTTAGAATATACGGGCGACCACAACCAAAACCGCACCCCCGACCCTGAGGAAATTGGCGTTACTCACCTAAAAGGCGATGGTGATTTTAGAAGTGCAGAAAGCATTGCGCTACTAAAACAAGCCGATATCGTAGTGACAAACCCGCCCTTTTCCCTGTTTCGGGAATATGTCGCCCAATTGATGGAATACAATAAAAAGTTTGTGATTATTGGAAATATAAATGCCATTACTTATAAGGAAATTTTCCCCCTAATTAAAGATAACGGACTATGGTTAGGATATAACTGTCTACGCTATTTCGCAAGACCTGATGGAAGTATGTATGAAACAGCGCGTTCATATTGGTACACCAACTTAGACATTGCCAAACGCCACGAAGAGCTGATTTTATACAAACCCTATACACCACAAGACTACCCCAAGTACGACAATTACAACGCTATTAACGTAAACAAAACCAAAGAAATCCCCATGGACTACCCTGGTGCTATGGGCGTACCCATCACTTTTTTGGATAAATACAACCCAGATCAGTTTGAGATTTTAGGCAATGAATATGATTTAAATATACCAAAAGGTCGTGGTTATGTTAATGGTAAAAGAATGTATGGTAGAATTTTTATCAAAAACAAACGTTTAGCGCATGGCACAAAATAAGACGCTTCAATTAGACCAAGGGAGTTTGGAAAAACTTTTGGTCACGGTTCGTAGGAAAAAGGTGCTGTTGGATCATCATGTGGCAGAATTGTACGGAGTGCCTACACGTGAGGTAAATCGAGCGGTAAAAAACAATCCAGAAAAGTTCCTTAA
>CATIMP010000041.1 GCA_949528465.1 Bacteroidota bacterium
CGTTTAATTGCCTCTACCTTTAGCTGGCATTCTTCGTACTCTTGCTCCACATTGGCAGCAGCAGTAAGCGCGCTTCCTACATGCGTAGAAAGGTATTGTTGTTGTGCATCATAAATCAAACTACGAATAACAACGTTAAAATCGAAATCGCCATTTGGCGCAAAATATCCAACGGCACCGCTGTATAAACCACGCTGGCTAACTTCGTATGTGTTGATGAGTTCCATGGCGCGCTGTTTGGGTGCCCCCGTCATGCTGCCCATAGGAAAACAAGCGTCAATAATGTCCAATGAATGGGTGTTTTCAGAACAAGATGCAACCACTGTAGAAATCATTTGATGCACTTGCGAAAAAGGATATACAGCGCATTGTTCTGCCACGGAAACAGAACCTTTATTTGCAATTCGCGATAAATCGTTTCGAACCAAATCGGTTATCATAATATTCTCTGCACGTTCTTTGGGGTCGTTTTTAAGAAGTTGAGCATTTGCCTTATCTAAAACTTCATCCGCGTGCCGTGCAGCAGTTCCTTTTATAGGCTGCGAATACACATGCGTTCCTTTTCGAGACAAAAAGCGTTCTGGTGACGCACACATCAAATGTAAATTTTTCATTGATAAATAAGCTGCAAATGGGGTTTTGGCAATAGAATTCAGCGCATGAAAAATGTGCTGAGGTACAACTTGTGTATTTTCTGCAAACCACTCCATGCAATAGTTTACTTCATAAATATCACCCCGTAAGATATGCTGCTGCAAGGCGGTGGCGTGTTTAAAATAATCTGATTTAGAAATTCGAGGCGATAAATCGATGGCCGTTGACTCGGCATTTGTTAATGGTTCAGATGCCAGCACTTGTGCAAAATCTTCTTCGGCATTTGCATCACTAGTGTACAAAGCCGTTAGAGTATCGCCTTGTAAAAGCCACACTTTTTCGGGCTTGAAAAATTGCAGTTTTGGCACTGATATATACGCTGGATTTGTAGGCACTATCTGTTCCCAACTGTTTGAAAACTCATAACTCAAGAAGCCAAAAAGCCAATCGTTCCCTACGACCCGTTGAAGGCTGTTGTAGTCGTTAACCCACTGCGTATCAGGGCTCATGTTAAGCGCCAACATAGCATCGTAGGAGTTATTATTGTGCGGATAATCGTTAGAATCAAGCCACGCTACAGGGCTGGAATGCGCTGCCCAAGCGAATAATTTTGCCTTGATATTTGGCAAATTTCTTACGTTAAATACTGTTTTTGTGCGTGTTACCAACTAAATACCTTCTTAAAAAACAAAATTAGGCATTTGAGAAAAGATTACACCATCACTTTAAAAAAAATCTCTATTTTTGTAGCATGACTGTAAACCAAAAAACACGTTTCACATTTTCCCCGCGCGCTCGTCGCCCCTTGGGGTAGTCTATTTTATTATGAAACTAAGGTGTGTCCGGTTTCCCTCTCCGTATTCTTTCAGTCTAATTATCATCTCTCCTTAACATGGAAATTCAAGTTGCAAAACGCATACATGTTTCGTATGCCAAGGTCATTTCGGAAACAATAACTTCTTCAGCGCAAGTGCGCGGAACAGGAATTGCTCGTCGTACTCCCGAATACATTCAAACGAAAATCGAATCGGGAGATGCCATAATCGCATTAGACGGCGAAAAGTTCGCAGGCTTTTGCTATATCGAGGCTTGGGGACACGAAAAATATGTTGCCCACTCTGGTCTCATTGTAGCTCCTGAATATAGAGGCATTGGATTGGCGAAGAAAATTAAAACGAAAATTTTTAAATATACGCAGCAAAAATATCCAACTGCTAAAATTTTTGGTATCACAACAGGCTTGCCTGTGATGAAAATCAATTATGATTTGGGATATAAACCCGTGACATTTTCAAAACTTACAGACGATCCAGCCTTTTGGAAAGGTTGCCAAACCTGTAAAAATTACGATGTACTCACAAGAACAAACCGAACTATGTGCTTGTGTACAGGTATGCTTTATGACCCGAAAGCAAAAAACAACGGGATTGCAGGTATATTACAATCTTTTAAAAAAGCATTTAAACGAGATAAAAAATGAAAAAATTAGTTTTAGCATATAGTGGTGGATTAGACACTTCCTACTGTGTAAAATCGCTTAGCGAAAAGGGGTATGAGGTACACGCTGTTAGTGTAAATACCGGTGGCTTTGACGCTGATGAAGTAACAAAACTGGAGTCAAAAGCGCTGGCATTGGGAGCGCATTCGTATACCAGTATTGAGGCTGTAGAAACATTTTACCAAGACATTGTTAAATACCTGATTTTTGGAAACGTGTTGAAAAACAGTACGTATCCTCTATCAGTAAGTGCCGAAAGAGTCACGCAAGCCGTAGCCATTGTAAAGCATGCAAAAGAAATTGGTGCATCCTATATTGCGCATGGAAGTACTGGCGCTGGAAACGATCAAGTACGATTTGATTTAATTTTTCAAACCATTGCACCAAAAATTGAAATCATTACACCTATCCGAGATCAAAAACTTTCTAGAGAAGATGAAATTCATTACCTCAAAAAACACGGAGTGGATTGGTCGTGGGAAAAGGCTCAGTATTCCATAAACAAAGGACTTTGGGGTACTTCGGTTGGTGGTAGTGAAACATTAAAATCACGTAAACCATTACCCGACGCTGCCTATCCAAATCAATGTTCGAAAACAGGTGAAGAGCAAGTTTCACTTCAATTTGAAAAAGGAGAATTGGTGGGTATTAACAATAAAAACTATTCGCCCGTTGCAGCCATTCAAGCGTTGCAAGCGCTTGCTGCGCCATACGCTATTGGACGTGACATTCACGTTGGAGATACCATTATTGGCATTAAAGGGCGCGTAGGGTTTGAGGCAGCAGCAGCTTTGGTTACGCTAAAAGCGCATCATTTGTTGGAAAAACATACGCTGAGCAAGTGGCAATTGCATCATAAAGATTATATTGGTTCGTATTACGGCATGATGCTTCACGAAGGACAATATTTAGACCCTGTAATGCGCGATTTTGAGGCGCTGTTAACCAACAGCCAAAAAACAGTTACGGGAAGTGTTTTTATAACGCTTCATCCGTATAGATTTACACTTGACGGAATCGATTCGGAATTTGACTTAATGGATAATTCTTTCGGTACATATGGCGAAGCCAACGAGGCGTGGAGTGCAGAAGAAGCAAAAGGTTTTATAAAACTAGCGGCGAATGCCGGAAAAATTTATCAGCATGTCAATAAATAACATTCAAGTAGGCGTAGTGGGTGGCGCAGGATATACAGGAGGTGAATTGCTACGGTTGTTGGTCAATCATCCAAATGTAGATATCAATTTTGTGTACAGCTCAACTCGAGCAGGGCAGCCTATTTCAAATACGCATCCAGATTTGGTTGGGATTTTAGATACTCCTTTTTCGGGAGAACTCAATGCAGAAATTGACGTGCTTTTCTTGTGTATGGGGCATGGGAACTCGGCTACATTTTTGCATGAACACACGGTGAATGACAATACCAAAATCATTGATTTAAGCAACGATTTTCGTCTTGCAGCAGACCGCGATTTTATGGGCAGATCGTTTGTGTATGGACTCACAGAAGTAAACGCAAGTCAGATTAAATCAGCACAAGCTATTGCCAATCCGGGCTGCTTTGCTACGGCAATTCAGTTGGCATTGGTACCACTCGCAGCAGAAGGAAAATTGCAAAACGAAGTGCACGTAAACGCCATTACGGGAAGTACGGGCGCAGGTGCTGTACCTTCAGCAACAAGTCATTTTAGCTGGCGTAACAACAACATTTCATATTACAAGCCTTTTACACATCAGCATTTGGGAGAAATTGGCGAAACACTTGCACAAGCGCAAGGAAGTGCGTCTACACTTCACTTTTTGCCTATTCGTGGAAATTTCACTCGTGGTATTTTTGCGACTGCTTATACTTCCTTTGAGGGAAATGTGGAAGACGCATACGCCATTTACGAATCGTTTTATAGCGACAGTCCATTTACAACAGTTAGTAAAAATGAATTGGCGCTAAAGCAAGTTGTAAACACCAATAGATGTTTGGTGCATTTGCATAAACACGAAGGACAATTGCTAATAACTAGCATCATTGACAATTTACTAAAAGGGGCTTCTGGACAAGCCGTAGAGAATATGAATTTAATGTTTGGTTGGGAACAATCCACAGGATTAAACCTAAAATCAGCAACATTTTAACGAATTAAAAAACAATAATTAAATAATACAATCGCATGAAAATTGCCATTTTAGGAGCCGGAAATTTGGGACTAAGTATTGCCCGAGGACTCATCACAAATAACAGCATTACTAAATTATACTTAACACGTCGTAAAGTTGAAAATATTACTACTTGGAGCGAATATGCCAATACACAGATTACGGACGATAATAAAAAAGCCGTTCAAGAATCGGATATTATTATTTTGGCCGTACAACCAAAGCAACTCGGAGAATTGCTTTCAGAAATCAAAGAATTGCTGCACGACAATCATGTTTTAATTTCAACTGTTACGGGGTATTCTATCGCTAAAATGGAGGAAGTTGTAGGTAAAGATGTTTATCTGATTCGTTCAATGCCAAACACGGCAATATCGGTTGGAAAATCGATGACGTGTTTGTGCGCAAATGAAAAAGGAAAAGACAGACTTCCTATTGCCGAAGCTATTTTTAACGGATTAGGAACAAGTACAATAATTAAAGAAGAACACATGCGCGCAGCTACTGTGATTTGTGCTTCTGGTATTGCTTTTTGGCTGCGAATGATTCGTGCAACCACACAAGGTGGAGTACAATTGGGTTTTGATGCCGAAGAGGCCATGAAAATGTCGATGTATACCGCAATGGGGGCCGCATCCTTGCTAAGTGAAACGGGTACGCATCCTGAGGCTGAAATTGACAAGGTAACCACGCCAAAAGGCTGTACTATCGAAGGATTAAATGAAATGGAACATCAAGGTTTAAGTTCATCTTTGATTCAAGGGTTCGTTGCATCTTTTAATAAAATTAACGAAATAGCACAAGACTAACATGCCATTATTTGATGTATATCCGCTTTATGATGTAACGCCTGTACGCGCCAAAGGCGTTCATGTATATGGCGCAGACAGAAAAAAGTATTTGGATTTGTATGGCGGCCATGCGGTGATTAGCATTGGACACCAACACCCCGTGTACAACCGAAGACTGAAAAAGCAAATCAGTAGAATCGGGTTTTATTCCAACGCTATTCAAAATCCGTTGCAAAAGCAATTGGCGGACGAAATTGAAGCGCAATCGGGATGCGCGGGGTACCAATTGTTTATGTGTAGCTCGGGAGCAGAAGCAAATGAAAATGCGCTTAAACTTGCCTCGTTTTACAACAAGAAAGCAAAAGTTGTTGCGTTTAAA
>CATIMP010000042.1 GCA_949528465.1 Bacteroidota bacterium
AATAGTAAAGTGGTTTTTGACCAAAATCCAAGCCTTTGTTTTGACTTCATCTGCCAATTGCCCTTCGTTCCAACCCGCATAGCCTAACAAAAACTTTATTTCGTTAGAAGGTAGTTTATTGGACTGCAATGCCAATTTAATTTCTTCTACATCGCCACCCCAAAAAAGTCCATTACCAAGTGGCTTAGCATCTGCAATATCTTCATTGGTGTGAATGTAAAATAGTTTATCATCATCTACCGGACCTCCTTGAAAAACAGGCCCGTCAATACCCAATTCAGGCAGTAAATCGCTAAGGTTATAATGCGTATGTTGATTAACAACAAAACCCATTGAACCTTCGTCGTTATGTTCCGTCATAAGCACAACGCTGCGCCCAAAAGATTGGTCGCCAAGAATGGAAGGATGTGCTACTAAAAGTTTTCCTGTCATTACACAAATCTACATTTTTCTGGAAAGCTAAACCCATTGAGTAACGCAGCGGTGTGCATACTTTTTTTATTTGGTAATTGAAGCTCTTCTATATAGACATAACCATCGTTTACGGCAACGTTAAGTTGCTGATCTTCAATATTTATTGTGCCTGGTGGATTTACAGGTGTGCCCTTAATAAAATGCGCTCGCTTTAACTTCACATAAAGTTCTTCATCAGGTAATTCCAACATGCTCCATGCTGTAGGAAAAGGATTTAATCCATGAATATGATTTACAATTTCTTGTCCGTTTTTACTCCAATCTACCCGTGTGTTTTCTCGCGATAGTTTTGGTGCAGGGATCAAATCTTTAGTTTTGGGTTGCGGAACAGCCTCTGTATTACCCGATGCTAAAACATCCAATGTTTTTACTATCATCTCACCTGACTTTTCTTGCATGCGCTGACTCAACTCTCCCATGGTTTCTTCAGGATGTATGGACATACTTTCTTGCAATAAAACAGCACCTGTATCAATTTTTTCGTCAATCAAAAAAGTAGTCAACCCAGATTCTTTTTCTCCATTAATGATAGCCCAATGAATGGGAGCAGCGCCCCGATAATGCGGTAATAAGGATGCGTGAAGATTAAAAGTTCCAAGCTGCGGCAGCTTCCAAACCACTTTGGGCAACATTCTAAAGGCAACCACAACAAATACATCAGCTTCAAACGCTTTTAGTTGTTCAATAGTGTTTTTATCGTTTAATTTTTCGGGTTGAAGTAAAGGGATGTCTTGCGCTAAAGCTTCTTCTTTGACAGCCGAAAAGCGTAATTTTTTACCGCGTCCAGCAGGACGATCGGGAGTTGTAACCACGGCTACAACACTGTGGTGACTTTCTATAATCCCACGTAATCCAGCTACTGCAAAAGCAGGAGTTCCCATAAAAATCACACGTAACGATTTACTCATTTTAATCTGTAAAAATTTCCTTTTTCTTCCACAACAAGCTCTTCATTTACTAAATAATTAAGTGCCTCAATAACGTATTCTCTATTGTTTTTTGATTCAAACACCAATTGATTCAAAGATACAGTTTCTGCATTCGTAAGCCGGTTTTTTAGCTCCTGAATTACGTCGCGAATTGAAGTCTGATTTTTCATGCAATTCGAACACGATTGGCATCTCTTCTTTGTTTTTTCACCAAAGTAATTTAATAGTTTTTTTCGGTAGCATTTAGTTGTGGTACAGTAATCCCAAACCGAGTCTGCTAATCGCTTTTTTTCTCGCTTAAAGGTGCCTAATTGTTCGATTACATTGCGCAATGTTCTCTTGTCCTCTCTTGGTGTAAGAAACTGTATGGCGCTGTCTACGTGCAACTGCTGAATTTCTACCGTTCCATTTTGCTCCATCTTTTTTAACAATTCAACACACTGCTGCAAAGGCAAATTGCATTTTTTGGCAATAGAATATAAGTTTACAGATTGCATTCTTTCTGTAATTCCGGTAATGTTTCGTAGCAAATAATCAATTAAAACATCATTTTGTGGAAGGCTATTTTTTTCAAGTTTCAGCGAAGTTTTTGGTGTTGCATATTGTGTAATTGATAGCACTTGTCCGCGTTCTAAAAGTTCCAAAACGTGAAAGGTTTTTTTTTGGTTTACATTGTATCGTTGACAAAACAGGTTTAAATTAAACTCCAACATTTCTTGTGGTAATTCCCCGTATGCGATGTCAAAATAAAGACATAAATATTTATAAACGTTTTGAATGGCGTCTATTGGTGGAACGCTAGCCATGAGTCTATCCCATAGCTTTTTTTGGTCTTCGGGTGCTACAAAAAGCGTAGCTGTTGAGGCATCTCCGTCTCTTCCGCATCGACCTACCTCTTGGTAATATTGTTCGATACTAAAAGGCAAAGTGGCGTGCACGACATGTTTTACGTTTGCTTTGTCTATACCCATACCAAATGCCGTAGTGGCAATCATAACAGGTGTTTTTTCTTGCATCCAGTTGGCAATTCGCAATTCTTTGTCAGAACTTCCTCCATGAAAATAGGCCGTTTTATGCCCCATATTATTAAGGTGATTACTCAGTAACTCAGCACTTTTCCGGGTACCCACATACACAATACTTGGAACTCCTTTGGGTTCTAAGGCTGCTGCGACAGCTTCAAGTTTATTGGAATTTGGCACTACACGCAACTCAATATTTGCTCTATCAAACGACCCAATAATCTTCTTTGGCGATTGCAGTTCGAGCGTTTTACAGATGTCTTCTCTCACGTCTGCAGTTGCAGTTGCCGTAACCGCAATGGTTGGAATGTCTGGAAGCAAATTTTTGAGAGTGATGATTTCACGGTAAGTAGGTCTAAAATCGTGCCCCCATTCTGAAATACAATGTGCCTCATCAATAGCAAGTAACGAAAGTTGCATTTGAGATAGATGAGCTTGAACTAAGGGGTGTTGTGCTCGTTCAGGGGAAAGATATAGAAACTTAAAATTTCCAAACTTACAATTGTCCAAAACCCTTACAAGATCATCTTCTTGCATGGGGCCTGATAGATGCATGGCACGAATACCTTTCTTTTGAAGCCCCTCCACTTGATCGCTCATAAGTGCAATTAGTGGACTAATAACCACACAAATTCCTGGCAATAATAACGCTGGTAATTGATAACAAAGGCTTTTTCCACCTCCTGTTGGTAATACGACCAAACAGTCTTGTCTATCTAGCACTGCAGAAACGGCTTCGTGTTGTCCCGTTCGAAAATCTGAAGCACCCCAATACGTTTTAAGTGCGTTTTTTACGTTTGTGTTCATAGATTTTTGAAAATAAATGCAAGACGTTTGGCAACACTAACTCGTGGAACTTCAATGCATTCCATGCCAAAATCGTTATAGGTTTCTACTAAGGCAATGTGAAGTTTTTCAGCTTCCTTAAAATCCTCTGCTCGTTGTGCGTCTTGCTCAAAAATAGCTTCCCAAGGTGGAAAAATAAACACCTTGTCGTAAGTGAAGTTAATACAATCCTCCTCCATGCCACAAGGCACATCATCTCCTAATTCATGTAAATACGCTACAACGTCATGGATGCCGCGGTCATACAATTGAACAGGGGCGTTACTTTCTTTAAAATAATCATGAAGCCTGCTTTCAAAAATAGCCTCGCTAAATGCCAATGGGTTTTCCAAAAAAGGACGCTGATTACCACTGGCCTTAGATGCTGAAATAACAGCCCTTGACACTTCACCGTAACACGAAATCTCAGCATGATTTGCGCTGTTGATTAGTGTGGTTTTACCACTTGCAGGTGAGCCTGTAAGGACTACTTTTTGTTTTTCAAACATATACAAATGTCGGGATTTGTAACCGTTTGCAAAACTGTATCTTTGTGAGATGCAACAGCCTGCAAAAGACGAGTATTTTTACGAACGCTTTCACCAACAACTTTTAGATACAAGTTCTTGGCCTAGTGTGTATGTATTTAAGTTTATTGTGCCCGCGTCTAATAACGCTCAAAAAACACTTGAAGAGCTATTTTCCAACGATGTTGTTAAAATCAGTGTTCGCGCTTCAAGCAAAGGCACATACAGCAGTATTTCCGTTCAAGGAACTTTTGAAAGTCCCGCTGTAATCATTGACAAGTATAAGCAAGCGTCTAAAATTCCAAATATCATTCAGCTCTAATCTTTTTTTAGTAGTTTTACCTCATAAATATCCCTCACTTGATAGAAAATCTTCAATACAATAACGAACGCTCAGATTTAGCGATTCCCGAATACGGTCGTCACATTCATAAAATGATTCAGCAAGTAATGGCTGAAGACGATAAAGAACAACGAAACAAACAAGCCCAGGCCATTATTGGCATTATGGGAAATCTAAATCCTCACTTACGCGATGTTGCTGATTTTCAGCATAAACTTTGGGATCAATTGTTTATTATGTCCGACTTTGAGTTGGATGTAGATGCACCTTTTCCGAAGCCGAGCGCAGAAGTATTGGCGGCACCTCCAGCTCCTCTAGACTATCCACAATCGTATCCTAAATACCGTTTTTACGGCAATAATATTAAGGGAATGATAGATGTTGTGGTTGGCTGGGAAGAAGGCGAGCTTAAAGAAGCATTGGTATATGTGATTGCCAATCATATGAAAAAATGCTTTTTGAATTGGAACAAAGACACGGTTGAAGATCATGTGATTTTTAATCATTTAGCTGAGCTTTCTGATGGAAAGCTTGTACTTAGTGGTAAAGATGTAGCTCTCACCGATTCTGAAAATCTTATTCGCTTAACAAACAAGCGATTTGGTAAAGGTGGCACACGGAGCAAACACAAAAAATACCGAAACCCTAAGCAACAACAACGTCGCAAGTAAATGGGAGCCTTTAAAATTACGGGCGGTGTACCTCTTTCAGGGGCTATTCAACCACAAGGAGCTAAAAATGAAGCACTTCAAATTTTATGTGCCGTTTTGCTTACTCCAGCGCCTGTAACGGTACATAATATTCCAGATATTATTGATGTCAATAAGCTTATTGACATACTCATTCAATTAGGCGTTAAAGTTGAAAAACACAGTGCAGACAGCTATACGTTTCAAGCCGACGATATAGACATTGACTACCTCCAATCAGACGATTTTAAGATTTCTGGACGTGGTTTACGTGGGTCAATTATGATTGTTGGACCTTTATTGGCTCGTTTTGGAAAAGGATTTATTCCCAAACCTGGAGGAGATAAAATTGGTCGCCGTAGGCTAGACACACATTTTCAAGGATTTATCAAACTTGGCGCAACCTTCCGTTACAACAAAGAAGAGTATTTCTACGGCGTAGAAGCCGATGAACTACGCGGCACGTATATGTTATTAGACGAAGCCTCTGTTACGGGAACGGCAAACATTGTCATGGCCGCGGTACTTGCCAAAGGAACGACTACGATTTATAACGCCGCTTGTGAACCTTACTTGCAGCAGCTCTGCAATATGCTTGTGCGTATGGGTGCCAATATTTCGGGAATCGGCTCTAATTTACTCACGATTGAGGGAGTTGACACACTTGGAGGAACAGATCACCGTATTTTGCCCGATATGATTGAAATTGGCAGTTGGATTGGTCTTGCGGCACTTACCAAAAGCGCGCTTACCATAAAAGATGTACAATGGGAATATTTGGGTCAAATTCCAGATGTATTTCGCCGTTTGGGTATAACAATTGAGCAAAATGGCGACGATATGTTTATTCCTGCGCATACCAACGGCTTCGAAATTCAAAGCTATATTGATGGCTCTGTAATGACTATTTCTGATGCACCTTGGCCAGGATTTACGCCTGACCTTTTGAGTATTGTACTCGTAGTAGCTACGCAAGCACGTGGTAGTGTGTTGGTGCATCAAAAAATGTTTGAGAGCCGCTTATTCTTTGTTGACAAACTTATTGATATGGGTGCTAAAATTATTCTATGTGATCCACACCGTGCTAATGTAATTGGGCATGATTTTAAGTCAACCCTGAAAGCAACAACAATGACTTCTCCCGATATTCGTGCTGGTATTTCTTTGCTTATTGCAGCCCTTTCTGCCAAAGGCACAAGTACCATATTTAACATCGAACAAATTGACCGTGGGTATCAGAATATTGACACACGTCTTCGTGCTTTAGGCGCTCAGATTGAGCGAATTTCATAAAGCTAGCGCTTAGAGACCTTATTGTTACTAATTCCTCTTTGACGCGAACATTTAAATCGTCCAACTTCGTCCGTTCGCTTTTTTAAATGTTTGGTTTTTCTTCCTTGAACACGCTTTCTCCACAACTTAAAACTAGTTGGTTTCATGTTGCGTCGCATAATGGTTATAACCTCTTGCTCTTTGAGTCCAAATTGCATTTTGATTGCGTCAAACGGGGTGCGATCTTCCCAACCCATTTCAATAATCCTATCAATTTCTATATCTGTGAGTTTTCTTTTCATGCGTCCATAATATTTTCTCTGTCAGGCAGCGTGTGTCTTGCCACAATACGCCTGCTTTCATTGCGGACAATGGCGTTGCGTCGCATTTGCCACAATATTGCTGAGGCGTGTTTGTAGGTTTTTTTAATGTCTATTATTGGTTTTGGATAATTTTCTCCTAAAATAAAGCCATATCCCTGTTGCTCAATTTCAGTCATGGTCCATGGTTCAAGAACAAATGCTGTGGGCAACTCCGCTAACTCTGGCACCCATTTCCGAATAAAATTTCCATCTGCATCATGTTCTAATGCATTTTTAGTAGGATTGTAAATACGCACCATATTAATCCCTGTTTCTCCTGCTTGCATTTGAAACTGTGGGTAGTGTATGCCAGGCTCAAAATCTAAAAATTGACGCCCTAGAAATTGCGCCCCTGCTTGCCAAGGTTGCCATAAATGATGTGTAAAAAACGACACCACCATGGCGCGCATTCTAAAGTTTAAATACCCCGTTTCCACCACGCAACGCATACATGCATCCACTAATGGATATCCTGTTTTGCCTTGTTTCCATGCGTCAATAAAGCGTGTGTTTGCCGGTTTGTTTATGTAGTGATATCCTTTGTTCACACTCTTAAACTCCATTTGAGTTTCCATTTCAAACTTTTGAATAAAGTGTGCTTGCCAGCGTAACCTTGAGGTAAATGCATTGATTTGAAAGGCACTCGCACCAAGAGTTTTGGCTTGTTTTGCTCGTTGCCATACATAGCGTACAGATAGATTTCCCCACGCCAAGTAAGGCGAAACTCGACCGCAATGCAATCGGGCTGCTTCTGGTTTTGAAATCGACTGTTGGTATTTTTTATGACGTGTTTTTAAAAAACTCTCCAAGTAGGCTATCCCTTTTTTTGTCCCACCTTCTTGAATACCCTCCATTTTTTTGGGTTGAAGCTGAATTTCTTCAAGTTGCCCTCCGTTGACTGCTACAAAATTTTTTTCAGTAGCCGTAAAGGGTTTTATGGATTGCATCATGTAGTTTGTCCAGTAATCTCGCCAGTGCGCTCTGTTTGCCAATCCACGAAATACGCCATTATTGATGTGTTCTACCCAATGTGTATTTTGTAAACCGCACCATTTCTTTATCTCTTTATCTCTTTCAAACGTACAATTTAACCCTGTTTCTTGCATCGAAAAAAGTGTTTTTATACGCCAGGTTTTACTTAAATTCTCCAGTATTTCGGTTACTTCTCCGGTGGCACAATGTACTTTGGTTTTGTACGGATTAAGCTCTTGATTTAGATTTACAATGGATTGCTCAATAAAGTTCCAATGTCGTTTGTGATAATGTGGATTCTTTTTTAAGCTGGGTTCAAAAACATAAAGTAAGAGTAGGGGAGTGTTTGAATCAATCGCATTTTGAAGCCCTTCATTATCAAGGATGCGCAAGTCACGCTTAAACCAAAAAACATTAATTGTTGGCTTAGAATGCATCTGGATTTTCTATTATTTCGTAAGCGCGTGCCTTAATTTGTGCCAATTCTTCGGGTTTGATTTTTCCTAGTAAATTGAACATCATCCCCATGCGATGATTTCCCTTTAACTCTTCTCTTTTATCATCCAAAAAGTTCCAATACAAACTATTAAATGGACAAGCGTTTTCTCCAACACGTTTCTTTTTGTCGTAACTACAACTACTGCAATAGTTGCTCATTTTATTCACATAAGATCCTGAAGAAACATAGGGTTTTGTAGCAACAATTCCACCATCAGCATACTGACTCATACCACGTGTATTTGGCAGTTGTACCCATTCCACAGCGTCTGCGTAAATACCTAAATACCAGTCATCTACTTCATCGGGATGGGTTTGCAATAGCAACGCAAAATTTCCCGTAATCATCAAGCGTTGAATGTGATGGGCATAAGCGTTTTCCAAACTGTTGCTAATGCTTGTTTTAAGGCAATTCATTTTGGTTTCCCCCGTCCAATAAAAATCAGGGAGCTTTCCGAAATTATTTAACTCATTTTTTTGCTTGTACTGCGGCATTTCTTTCCAATACAACCCTCGAATGTATTCGCGCCAACCTAAAATTTGACGTACAAAGCCTTCTATTTGTGAGAGACTTATGGCTTCGCTATTTCTGAACGCAGTAATTGCACGTTCAATTACCTCATCTGGATTGATGAGTTTAACATTTAAGCTAAATGAAATACGCGCATGGAATAAATTCGTTTCATCTTGATGCATAGCATCTTGATAGGTCCCAAAATCCTGAAGCAAATAGTCGCAGAAATAGTTTAATTGATTAAGTGATTCCTCGCGAGAAACCGCAAATAGAAAAGATGACGGATTGAACGTTCCAATGGTATCTATTTTTGCTGCAACTATTTGATTGTGAATTTCTTTAGCCAAAGTCATATCGGGCTGATAGGGCGGAGGTATAAGGCCGCCTTTCCACGTATTCCGATTAAATTTATCGTAGTTCCAGCTGCCGCCTTCGGGCTGTCCGTCTACCATGAGGTATTGGTGTTTTTTTCGCATATAGCGATAAAAAAACTCCATGACCAACGATTTTTTACCTTCATAGAATTCAGCTAATTCTGTCCGAGTCGTCAAAAAATGTTCGGTATCACATGCGTTTACTTTAATGTCAAGTGTTTTTCCAAATGCTTTTAATTGCTCGTCTAACCTAAATTCATCTGGTAGTTGGTACGCGAAAGAAGTTGCATCGACCAACTCAATTACTTTTCCCAAATTTTTTGTTAAGTCTTGGGTATTATTGGGGTCATCAATGGTGTAATAAATTACGGTATGTCCGTATTCTTCTAACCTTCGCGCAAAACTGCGCATAGCAGCAAAAAAAGCAACAACTTTTTGCACATGATGACGCACATAATCTGTCTCTTGTCGCATTTCGAACATCACATAACACACCTGGTTATTGGGTTCAATATACCAGCTGTGTTCTTCGTTGAGTTGATCGCCAAGAATGAGTCGTACTTCCATTAGAAAAGTGTTGTTTGTAACCAGGTTTTTTGGTAGGTATTGTTTGGATCATAGCGTTCTGCTTGCCACGAAATATGAAATTTTCTATCTCGCGGGTCGTTCCCGACACCTGCATTGTACATCCAATTTCCATAATTGCTATGCACATCATAATCAATAAGCATTGCTTCAAAATAGGCCGCACCAATGCGCCAGTCCAAATGCCATTCTTTACTGAAAAAACTCGCTACATTTTGTCGTCCACGATTGCTCATAAATCCAGTGCAAGCCAATTCGCGCATATTCGCATTAACAAAAGGCTCCGGTGTGTTGCCATCAATCCATTTTTGTACAAGCCTATTGTTCGTTTTCCACTCGTATGACTTGCCTAAAATCCCACCGATTTTAAAAATTTTATTGCCGTGTTTTAACGAGATATATTTAAAATAATCACGCCAAATCAATTCAAAAATCAACCAATAGGTAGATTCATTTTTTGTAATTGTTTTCTCATATTTTTTTACTTCTGCGTAAATTGATCTTGGAGAAATAGATCCAAACGCCATCCAAAGCGACAGTTTAGAACTGTATTTTTTTCCCAACAAACCATTTCTTGTTTTTTTATAGAAAGACAATTGTTTTGTGTCCCAAAAATATTCTTGGATACGTTTCCATGCTGCCGCCTCACCGCCATCAAACGGAATTGCAGTTCTTGCATCGTTTGAGATGTTTTCATAGCCTAATTTTTCTAGCGTGGGCAACTCAGGAGTTTCATGTATAAGATTTTCAGTTGGCATGGGATCTGGTATCCCTATTGGTGGTCTAACATGACTTTGCTTTTCGCATTTTTTTCTAAAGACGGTAAACACTTCTGGTATATTTGAAACTTCCATGGGAATATCGTCTGGATGAAATAAAAACTGATCGTAATTCCAATGGGTTTTAATGTTGTTAGGAATTTGTGCCGCATCATCTATTTCTTCTTGAGTCCACTCGTGTTGTGCGTATAGATCAGTTACTCCATATTTTTCTTGAAGCTGCTGCACAGTTTGTTTCAAGTTTCCAACGGTAACCCACAATGTGATGTTGAGCTTTGCCAAATCTTCTTGGAGTTGGGTCAATGTTTGCAATAAAAATTGAGCTCTAAAAGCTTCCATTTTCTTAAAGCTCCACGGCGTTTCTTTTAGCCACGTTTCTGGAATATGAAAGAGTCCAATTACACGATTATGCTTTAATGTGGCTTGTGTAAGTGCTTGTTGGTCACGGACACGTAAGTCGTTCCGAAACCAAACTATTGCTGTTGTTTTTGCCTTCTGCATCTTTCGCTACAATATTTTACGTGTTCCCAATTGTTACTCCATTTTTTACGCCACACAAAAGGAAGGTTACACACCACACAAATTTTTTGTGGTAGGTGCTCTTTTTTTACGCCTTTCATGTTGCCAATCCAGCTTTGTAGGTTTGCAAACAGCGCTCTCTAGCCATTTTGTGATCCACCATCTGATTTGGATACGCGAAGGATTGATATTCCGGCACCCATTTTTGTATGTATTTGTGGTCTTTGTCAAACTTTTTTACTTGCTCTGTGGGATTAAAAACACGGAAGTAAGGAGCTGCATCTACGCCGCTGCCAGCGACCCATTGCCAATTTCCGACATTGCTTGATTGTTCATAATCGAGTAGTTTTTCGGCAAAATAGGCCTCGCCCCAACGCCAATCAATAAGCAAGTGTTTACACAAAAAACTACCCACAAGCATACGAACGCGGTTGTGCATAAATCCTGTTTGATTGAGTTCACGCATACCCGCATCTACAAGTGGATATCCCGTTTTTCCTTCGCACCATTTTTTAAATTCTTCTTCGTTATTGCGCCAATCAATGCGGTCGTATTGTGGTTTAAAACTCGATTCTGTTGTGTGCGGATAATGCCATAAAATTTGCATAAAAAACTCACGCCAAACCAACTCTTTTAAAAAAGTAGGTTGTGTACTTTTACGGGCTTTCGCAATAATTTTTCTAATCGATACCGCACCAAATCGTAAATAAACTCCCAGTTTACTTGTGCTATCCATTGAAGGGAAGTTACGCGTGTCGTCATAAGCATCCATCATACTTTTAGATTCGCTTGCGGCTGGAAATTCGTGTTGTCCTTTGGAAAATCCAATCGCTTCTAAAGTTGGAATTTCCTCGAGATCTGACTTAAATAGTTTATCTAATAATTTTTCAGAAGGAAAATTTGGCACCCCTTGTTCTTCCATTTGAGCAAGCCATATTCTAGAATAAGGAGTATATACTTTATACGGAGTGCCGTCTTTTTTGAGCACTTCATCTGGTGTAAAAAGAACTTGGTCTTTAAATGTTTTGAATTCAACCCCCATTTCAGCCAGTTTGCGCTGCATCTCAGCATCACGTTTTCTAGCGTATGGCTCATAATCTTCGTTGGTGTAGACGGCTGTGATGTTATAGGCTGTGCACCACGAAGAAATACAATCTGATGGATTTCCCTTTTTTACAAGCATTCCGCTTCCTTTTTCACGAAAAATGGTATCCAACTTCGAGATGTGCTTATGTATAAAACCTATACGCGCATCGTTTTTAGGTAGTTTGTTGGTGATGTTTTCATCAAATACGAAAACGGGTAGTACGGCATTTGCTTCTGAAAGCGCATGAAAAAACCCTGCGTTATCGGCTTCTCGTAAATCGCGACGAAACCAAAATAATATCATCCATTTACATTTAAAGATGACATACCACCGTCAAGACCTAATACTTGTCCTGTCATCCAGCTACTTTTTTCTGACAATAAGAAAGCCGCCAACTGTGCCACATCTTGTGTTGTTCCAATACGTTTTAGTGGATGTCTAAGGGCTGCTTTTTCCTTTTTAGCATCGTTATTTAAAAACCGATTTGCCAAAGGTGTGTCTGTTATTGAAGGGGCAATTACGTTAACTCTTACTTTTGGCGCCCATTCTGCTGCTAAGGAACGTCCTAAACCTTCTAATGCTCCTTTAGCGGCCGCTACACTTGCGTGAAAGGGCATGCCTGTTTGCACAGCAACAGTACTAAAAAGCACCACACTCGCTTGTTCACTTGCAGCCAATAGCGGTTGTAATTGTTGTAATGTTTTCACTGCCCCCATTACATTAATAGAAAAGTCAGCCGTAAATGCCTCGGGTTTCAATCCTTTGAACGGACGCAAATTGATGCTTCCTGGGCAGTATGCAAAACCGTCTACTACTGCAGGAAGTTTTTCTAGCGGCAAATCGTCTTGAAGTACATCAAATGGGATGTGTGTTACGTTTTTTCCAGCAAGGCCTTCGTTTGTTCTCGAGGCTACAAAAATCGATGCGTCAGTAGGGAGTTCGTCTATAATTTGGCTGCCAATTCCATAGCTTCCGCCAATTAATAAAAATGTTTTACTCATGATGTTTAATTAAAAATTTCGTTAAGTGCTTTTTCTCTATAATCAAAAATCTGCTTGACTTTTGCGCGCACAAAAAGCACATGTGCCAACCAACCTAATGGGCCAAGGGGTAATTTATAATCCACAATGTCTTCCATCACCACACCGTTTTCCGTTTTTTTGATAAAATGCTTGTGATGCCAAAACGTATATGGACCAAATCGTTGCTCATCTACAAAGAACTCTCCTTCTTGTACATGGGTTATTTCGGTTACCCATCTAAAGGGAATTCCCAAAAGTGGTGTAAGTCTGTATTGAATGATTTGACCTGAAAACATCTTGCGTTCTGCGCCAGAAATAATATCAAATCCCATGTAATCTGGGGTGATACGTTTTAAGTTTTTTGGGTCAGATAAAAAAGTCCACGCTTGTTCCATTGTTGTGGGTAATTCTTGTTTTGAGGTGTACTGGTACATAGCGTATGTTTTACGCAAATATACCATTTTGTTTAATGTTTAGACACAAAAAGTTAAACAAAATAAACAGTAAAACTATTTTTCAATGTTTTTACGGTTTCGCAAGACACAACAAACATCAATAAAGAAACAGCGGCTATATCAATGGCAAAACGCGAGAATTAATTGCTATCCTCAGGACTCACAAAAATTTTAAATACGGCAACGGCAAGTGCCATTCCTACAAATGGAGCCGTAAGATAAAGCCACATCGGTTCCCAATGATCTCCAATAAGCGCAGGGCCCAAAGATCTCACAGGGTTCATAGAGGCATTGGTTAAGGGTCCAGCAAACATTGCTTCTAACAAAATGACGCTACCCACAGTAACACCAGCTACAGGCCCAATTTCTTTACTTCCAGTACTGATGTGCAAAATCACAAGCATTAAGAAAAAGGAAAGTAGTAATTCTAACCAAAATGCACTCATATGCGGAATAGATGGAATAGTAGCCCCAATTATATCACTTTCTGGAAGTAGTGCTTTTACTGCAGCACTTGCTACAATGGCGCCCAACGCCTGCATGACGATATAGCTGGGCACTTTTTTCCAAGCAAAACGATCCGCAAGGGCAAATGAAACCGTAACAGCAGGATTAAAATGCGCTCCTGAATGCTCACCAAAAGCATAAATCATCACCATAACGATAAGCCCCCAAGTGATGGCAATACCTTCGTGGGCAACAGCTCCTGTGGTTTCATTTACCGCCATGGCGGCAGTGCCACAAAATACCATGGCAAACGTTCCCACAAATTCGGCATAAAGGGCTGAAAATTTTTGCATCTTCAAAATTAGCGCATTAAAGTTTAGCTTAATGTTATGTTATTTGGTAAGTCGAAAGCAATTCATAGGTTTTGTGCGTGGGCAACCCAACAACGTTGGTATACGATCCTTCAATTTTTTTAACTCCAACAAGTCCTATCCATTCTTGAATTCCGTAAGCGCCAGCTTTATCAAGTGGTTGATGTGTTTGTACATAATATTCGATTTCATCTGTAGTTAAATCGCGCATTGTCACTTTAGTAGTGTCGTTGACACAACTTTGTTTATCTGCACCACTCAAACATACCGAACTAATAACT
Source organism: Bacteroidota bacterium (assembly GCA_949528465.1). Taxonomy (GTDB): domain Bacteria; phylum Bacteroidota; class Bacteroidia; order Flavobacteriales; family Flavobacteriaceae; genus UBA7446. Next base: position 14,348 of record CATIMP010000042.1, read on the forward strand.
TCATGTGTTTTTCCCGAAAGTGATGTGAGCATTTTAATGGCATCGTTTTCGTTTTTTGGTTTACCAAGTGCAATACCTTCGTGCCAAACAATGGTATCAGCCGTTAGCACAAGTTCGTTGGATAGCAATGTTTTTTGCTGTGCTTTTCCTTTTAGTTTTGCTAGAAAATCAGTGATGGCAGCGCCTTTCAAATCACTTGCATACACTTCATCAACATCAAGGATACGTTGCTCAAACGGAATATTCATCTGTGTGAGTAATTCCACACGACGAGGCGAACCTGAGCCTAAGTACAGTTTTTTGGTCATTTGCTATCGTTACGTGCATTGGTTAGTGCCCCCCATTTTCCTTGCACTCTTAACACTTGTTCGATGACATCGCGCACACAGCCTTTGCCACCATCTTTATGCGAAACATAAGCTGCTGCATCCAAAACTTCTGGGACAGCATCGTTTGGACAACATCCAATGCGTGCCAAATTCATCGCAGCAATATCAGGAATATCATCACCCATAAAAAGCATTTCGTCATATGAGATGTTGTGTTTTTCAGCATATTCTTTTAGTACTGACCCTTTTTGATGTGCACCCAAATACACATCGCCTACGCCAAGTTGCTGCAACCGAAGTCGGACAGCCTCGTTAGTGCCACCAGAAATTATAGCAACACGAAAGCCCGCGTGAAGTGCTGCTTTCACGGCATACCCGTCTTTGGTGTTCATGGTGCGCACCATTTCTCCGTCAGGTAGAATGGTAATCCCACCATCCGTAAATACGCCGTCAACATCGAAAACAAAAGTGGTAATGTGACGAAATTCTTTTTTATAGCTCATGTGTTATGTGTGTTAAAAATGGATTGACTTAAAATGCGGTAGAGTTCAGCGTCTTCTTCAGACAAAACAGAAAGATGTTTTTGTTGTGTTAATGTATCGTTTCGTTTGGCTGGCCCCGTTTGTAATGCGAATGCTTTATTTGAAAAGCTTCGTTTAAAAGTTTCTTGGATAAGTGGATGCAGTACTGAAAAAGGGAGTGCAGCTTTCGCAGCAATGTTTTGACTAATGCTAATAATGTGATTACAGAAATTATTGGCAAATACGGCAGCCGTATGCAGTTGTAATCGTTGGCTTTCAGAAATTTGATGTACGTTTTCACTTAGTTGAGACGCAAGTTTTATAAGCAGTTCTACATCTTCTGAATTTGTTGCTTCTATGCAAATAGGAACAGTACTCCAATCCACAGGGATTGTTTCTTTAAAGCTTTGCAATGGATAAAAAATACCTTTACGTTTTATGGATTTTAATTCATTTATAGACACTGCGCCAGCGGTATGCGCCACTAGCACATCACTGTTTATAAGCTGTTCTGCAATAGACGAAACCGCATCGTCGGTAACTGCAATAAGGCATAGATCGACATCAATATTTTGTTGAAACTGCGTGAAATAGGGTGTGTTGAGATTTTGTTTTGGAGGTGTATTTTTTCTTCCAATCCATTGCACAAGTTGAGTAGCGTTGCACGTCTCGAAAGCATGGACTAAATGAATGGCAAGATTTCCCGTGCCGATAAGTGCTATTCGCATCATGGTTCAAAATTACAAATAAGTAAATACTTAAACGTGTGTTACTGTAATTTCATTAGGTTTGCACAAAATTTAGCTCATGAAAACAAACCAGACGTTTACAATGATAAAACCAGATGCGGTTGCCAATGGCCACATCGGATCAATTTTAAATAAGATTACAGCTGCTGGCTTTCGTATCTCTGCCCTTAAAATGACGCAATTAACAACAACCGACGCTGAAGCATTTTACGCTGTTCATAACGAAAGACCATTTTTTGGCGAGCTTGTTTCGTTTATGACAAGCGGTCCAATAGTTGCTGCGGTGCTTGAAAAAGAGAATGCAGTAAACGATTTTCGCACACTGATTGGCGCTACAAATCCAGCTGAGGCTGCCGAAGGTACTATTCGCAAACTTTATGCGACTTCTATGGGCGAGAATGCAGTACACGGTTCAGATAGCGATGAAAATGCAGCTATCGAAATTGCCTTTCACTTTTCGGGGAGAGAGCAGTTTTAGCGCAATACCAGTTTTTTTATACACTCTTTTTGAAGGCCTTCGTTTAGCATTGTAATAATGTTGTCTTTGCCATAGCTTAGTTCTTCTCGAAGAACGGATGAGGTAAGTCCCACAAATAGCGTATCACCCGAGAGGCGTATGGATTCTGTGTAGGCTTGTACACCAGGACCTAAGAGCTTTGCCCAAAGTGTCTCAACTTTTACGTTGTCCAAGCCTGAGTCTAATTTATTGGCTTTGGTAAATTGCTGCAACACTTCTCCAATTCCTTGCGGTTCATCTTTTCTCGTGTTCATGGCTGATATCTTTTGTAATGAAAAATAACTCCTCTGGCATCTTTCAATTGAAGTTCATCTTCACTAAGTTCTATAATTTCTTCTTGCCAATTGTGTTTTTGTCGTATATATGTAATAATACACGTTTTTTCCTCGAATGAAATTGTGAAATCAACTTTGTCGTTGGTCTTGTTGAATTGCTTGTTAAGCAGAGGCTTTAATTTTTTTCTAAATCCTTTTTTATTATTTAATTCAAAAAAATCTACTTCTACAGCACCTATATAAGGCCTGCTTTCACCATTTGGTGCTTTTGCTTCAGATATGACCCAATAGCCGTTGAGTAAATCAATATTTGCTTTTGATACTTTGGGTGCGCATCCCAAAAACAATGTAAAAACAAAAAAATAATAAATTCTCATAACTGATGAAGTTCAAAGGGTTGCTCTGTTTGCTTGATAACGTCTGCTGTTCGTTCAGGATGGGTGTCTGTGATAAACAATTGTCCAAACGAAGATTCATGAACCAAGTTAATAATTTCGGCAACGCGTTGCTCGTCAAGTTTATCAAAAATATCATCTAAAAGTAATAGCGGAGTTACGGCTGTAGATTTTTTAAGCATATCAAATTGCGCTAATTTTAGTGCGATCAAAAACGATTTGCGCTGTCCTTGACTTCCAAATTTTTTAATGGGATACCCATCGATTTGGAACGCCAAATCATCTTTGTGGATTCCTACGGTAGAAAACTGTGCATGTTGGTCTTTAGATGCAGCAGCTTCTAATAATGCACTAAAATCACCCTCTTTTAACTGACTCTCATATACCAAGCTGGCGCCTTCGTTCCCGCGGCTAATGGTTGCGTATCGCTTTTGAAAAAGCGGCTCAAAAGCTGCTAAATACGATGTTCGTGCACGATGGATGGGTGTACCAAGTTGCACCAACTGCTCGTTATAGATACTTAGGGTGTCGTGTGCATTTTGGGCAAATCGTCCCATTTGTTTTAGTAGGGCGTTTCGTTGTTGTAGTATTTTTTGATATTGAATAAGCTGTTGCAAGTAAACACTATCTGCTTGTCCAATTAGTTTATCAATAAAACTTCTCCGTGTTTGACTTCCCTCGTTGATTAAATCTACATCTGCCGGTGAAATCATTACAATTGGCAACAGCCCAATATGTTCTGAAAGGCGATTGTATTTTTTCCCATTTCGAATAAAGGCCTTTGACGCCTCTCGTTTTAGTTGGCATTCAATGCGTTCGATGTTTTCATCGCGTTTAAAATGCCCTTTAATGCGCATAAATGCTTTGTCATGCATAATGGTATGGGCATTTATTGGAGAAAAATAGCTCCTTCCCATAGCTAAATGATAAATGGCATCTAAGGTATTTGTCTTGCCTTTTCCGTTGTTTCCAACAAAGCAATGAATGGGCTTTTCAAACTGATATTCAGCCGAAGTAACATTTTTATAATGGGTAATATGTAGGGCGTTTAGCCGTAAACTGCTCATGCCGAAAAGTAAGATGCGAATATAACTACCAAAATAAACAATTTAGTGGCAAGGTGTATTGAATAAATATTTTATTTTTGCCTTCATAACTTTTTCAACATGGCTACGTACAAAAAACGCGGAGGTAAAAATAAATCGGCACAACAACAAGCGCCAGAACAAGACAGTGTCACTGCCGAAGTGTTCACAACACTTGATACTTCTGCCGGGCGGGCAGAGGCTTGGGTAGCTCGCAATCAAAACTACATCCTATCAACTATAGGTGCCATTGTAGTTATTGTACTCGGCTACTTGGCGTATATGAACTTTGTAACAAAGCCGCTCAACGAGGAGTCTACAAACGCTATGGCACAAGCACAGGCTTACTTTAAGGAAGGTATGCAAGACCCTACGTTACAAGATTCGCTTTTTACACTTGCACTTGAGGGTGACGGAGTTGCGCCTGGTTTTGTTGAAATTATTGAAAACTACGGCAGTTCAGATGCGGGTCAATTAGCAACATACAATGCTGGTATGATTTCTTTTCAACAAGGTAATTTTGATCAAGCCATTTCGTATTTAGATAAATTTTCTACTAGCGATCCTATTCTTGGAGCACTTGCTTTGGGTGGGATTGGAGATGCTTTTGCAGAGTTAAATCAACTGGAAGACGCTTTAGACTATTACCAAAAAGCAGCTTCTTTTGCTGCTAACGACTTGACAACACCGCGCTTTTTACTTAAAGGAGCCCAAGTAGCTTTTGCAGTTAATGAAAACGGCAAGGCAGCTAATCTTTTGGCGCAACTCAAAGAAAATTATGCAGCTGCACCAGAGGCTACCAAGGTAGATGTACTTTTGGCGCAAGCACAAAATTAATTTATGGCTACTGCACAGCACGGCGCATTAGATTTAGAACGCCTTCCGAGTGCGGAAAAGCTTCGTGTTGCTGTAGTTGTTTCGAGCTGGAATGATTCCATAACAGAAAATCTTTACCAGGGCGCGCTTAGTGTCTTAGAACAAAAGGGATGTTCCGACGTGCAACGTATTGATGTTTCGGGAAGCTTTGAATTGATTTACGGCTGTAAAAAAGCTGTAGGCGCTGGTTTTGATGCTGTTATTGCATTGGGAAGTGTTATTCGAGGCGAAACGGCGCATTTTGATTATGTATGTCAGGCAGTTTCAAATGGAATTAAAGACTTGAATCTTTTGGGAATTGCTCCTGTGATTTTCGGCGTTTTAACCGATGACACCCTTGAACAAGCAACGGCTAGAAGCGGAGGTGCACTTGGGAATAAAGGTGCTGAGGCCGCTGCGGCAGCCATCGAAATGGCGCATCTTTCTATTTAAAATATTTTAAAGGAACCCAAAGCATACCAAAGCATTCACCTTTTTCTTTTCCTAGGTGTTTGTGGTGGATTTTATGCGCTCTACGCACACCTCGCGCGTAGCGGTTGTTTGCATTACGCCAAACTTTAAAGCGCTGATGAATAAAAATGTCATGTACAAAAAAATAGGCAAGGCCGTAGGCAAAAATCCCAATACCGATAGCTAAGCCTGGCGTGAAATTATATTCACCCCAAAGAATAACGCAGCCGGCACTGACGACAGCATAGAAAATAAAAAACAAATCGTTGCGCTCAAACCACGACTTGTGGTCTTTGTGGTGGTGATCTTTATGCAATGACCACAAAAAACCATGCATCACGTATTTGTGTGTAAACCACGCCATGAATTCCATTACAAAGAATGTGCAAAAGAATACAAAAATTTGGGTAACAATGTTCATGTAAAGAATTATAAAACATTAAATTGATAACGAATGAACGAACGTGCTAAGACATCTGCTTTTTGGTAGTTTGGCACTCGAATACGCTTCGATTTTAGCTGAGTTGAGGGAGTTCTCTTAAGTTTCTTAAGCAAACGCATGTAATATTTGTAGGCGGTGTAAACACCAAATTTGGCATCATCGGGGAGTTTGAAAATGCCAGAAAGCCCCTTCTTGAAGTCCGCTTCAATTTCTGAAATAATTAGTTGCTTTGAAGTTTCATCAAAACAATTCATGTCAATATTTGGAAAGTATGTGCGTTCGAGTTGGTCAAAATCAGCCTTTAAATCACGTAAAAAATTAACCTTTTGAAAGGCAGAACCCAGTGCCATTGCAGATTCTTTTAGGGAATTAAAAAGGGATTGATCTCCTTTTACAAAAACCTTTAAACACATAAGACCAACTACATCAGCAGAACCGTAAATGTATTGTTTGTAGTCTTGCTCATTGTCATAGATTTTTTTGGATAAATCCCATTTCATGCTTTGCATGAAGGCGTTTATGTGGTCGCGATCAATGTTGTATCTATGTACAGTTTCTTGAAAGCTATTGAGAATTGGGTTTAAGCTAATTTTATCATGAAGCGCATTTTCTAAATCTTGTTCAAAACGACTAAATAATACAGGCTTGTTGTATTCATGGAATGTATCAACGATTTCATCCGCAAAGCGCACAAAACCATAAATATTGTAAATATCTTGGCGAATTTCGTTTGACAGCATTCGGGTAGCTAACGAAAATGAAGTGCTGTATGACTCTGTCACGAGCTTACTACATTGATGTGATACCTGATCAAAAAGCACTTTCATTATAAATCTTTTGTTAAGTGTAAATATAACAGAAAAAATATATTGCTATAGTATCAAATTTAAATAAATGTTTAATTTACTTTAAATGTGACTCAACATATCTGTTACTTCATCAATTGACCTAAAGGCACGTACTTTTTTTGGAAGCTCTTCTTTGATAAATTGAACTTGGTACCCTAAAATCCACAAATCACATTCAATATTTTCAATGATTTCAGATGAAAAAGTATTTAAATAGGCATCAATTTTTTCTTGGATGGGTTCAATTGTAAAATATGACATAAATGTAATGGGTTCTCCTATGTCAACAAGATTTTTCAAGCTTGCGATTGGAACGGATTGTCCAAGGAAAACACATTGAAAACCACTGTTAAGCACTTCATACTGAAGGTATAACAATCCTAATTCATGAATTTCGTTATCTGGTAAATACAACACAAAGCGCCTGTCGTTTCGTCTTGTTTCTTGAAGTTGAAGCGCTTCACACATCGAGTGAATTTTCTGCTTTACTAAGCTCGTAATAAAGTGCTCATGCGACGGGCTTATTGAGTTTGTTTGCCACAACACGCCAAGTTCATTCATCAACGGAATAAAAACATTTTTAAAAACTTCTCTGAACGAAAACTGGTCGAGAAGTTCATTAAAGGTTTTTGTAAATAATCGCTGATCAAAATTGATCATGGCAAGTTTGAACAAGCCAATGGACCAATCATCTGCAGTTTTGTTTATTGTTAAATTGTGGACATTTTCTGTAACTTCATGCTGAGATAAAGCAGCAATTTTCGATATTTTGTAACCGTTGTTGTAAAGCAAGGTTACATTCAGAAGTTTTTGTAAGTTTTCAAGGTCATACATTCTGATATTAGATTCGGTACGCTGGGGCTCAAAGAGATTATACCGTTTTTCCCATATGCGAATCGTGTGTGCCTTGATACCAGAGAGATGCTCTAGGTTTTTTATAGTGAAACTATTTTTAACGCGATCCATAATGTTTAATCTTTAGCTAACAATTTTAAACAAAACTACAAAAAAAATAAATATAAAATACTGAAAACGTTACAAATAACGTGCGCACGAGAGGAATCGAACCTCCACGGGATTTAACTCCCACTAGGCCCTCAACCTAGCGCGTCTACCAGTTCCGCCACGTGCGCTTTTGGAAAGAAGTGACTTGGCTGGGGTTCGAACCCAGGACCCTCTCCTTAAAAGGGAGATGCTCTACCAGCTGAGCTACCAAGTCAATAGTGTGACTTGGCTGGGGTTCGAACCCAGGACCCTCTCCTTAAAAGGGAGATGCTCTACCAGCTGAGCTACCAAGTCGGTTTTTGAAGCTGCAAATATAGGCGCATTTTGACGATTATTCAAAGATTAAATTCCCCTAAATTTGCAGTCAATTATTTTATTTCTGATGCAAAACGATTTTACTAACCCAAACGTTATCATATTGTTAGGCTATATGGGCTGTGGGAAGTCTTCTGTGGGAGCTGTTCTTGCAAAGCAGCTTAACATGTCTTTTCAAGATTTAGACGACCTTATTGTCTCGACATATAAGTGCTCTATCGCTGATTTGTTTCATGAAAAAGGCGCAAAAGGGTTTCGAGAAATTGAGCATGAAATGTTATTAAAAGCTTTAAGTGATCCTACTGAAAGAATACTTTCTTTGGGTGGCGGAACGCCATGCTATCACGATAATATGGCACGCATTAACAGCGCTACATCACGTGTTTTTTATTTAGAAGCAACACCTGCTTCTTTAGCAGCGCGCCTTTTTCCACATCGCGAAAACCGTCCACTGATTGCGCATACAGAAACGGAAAGCGCGCTAAAGGAATTTGTTGCAAAACATCTCTTTGAGCGACAACATTATTACAGGCAAGCAAACCATCGCATCCCCGTTGACAATACTTCAGTTCAAGAAGTTGTTGATGCTATTGCAAGCTTATATTAGGGATGCTGTAAACGTTCCGTCTGTTACCTCAACCACAACATTTTCATTAATAGAAGTTGAAAGCGAGACGCCTTTAAAATCAGCTTTTATGGGAAACTTTTTGTGGTTTCTGTCTACCAAAACAGCCGTTTTGCACTGCTTTAATGGCACACTCAAAAAGTGACGAACGGCATAGATTAAGGTAGTGCCAGAATGAAGTACGTCGTCTACAATGGTAACCGACTCGTTTGAATAGTCATTCGCACTTAAGGACGTAGTCACAGGGTTTAATGGATTTTTTTTGTCAATTGTAATTTGGCACCGCACTATTTTTTTGGTTGAAATTTGCTCTAAATAATATGAAATACGCTCTGCCACGGCATAGCCGTTTTTCATAATGCCTGCTACCACTATAGTGCTATTGGAGCTATTGGCTTCTAAAATTTGATAGGCTATCCGCTCAAACTTTTGTTCAATCTGTTCGGCGGTTAAAATGATTTCATTCATAACACAAAAATAAGCATTAAACGTTACGCATCATCATCCAAAAAATCCTCTAAGTCTCGACGGTCTTTTTTACTTGGTCTTCCACCCCCTTTTACTCTCGAAAGCCGTTGATTTTCGACAATAGCTTCTCGCATGGCTACAGCTTCTTCTGGAGTGATATTTTTACAGTATTGGGGGACTAATTTTGCCCCTACACGACTTTTGGGTAAGTCTAAAACATAAAGCTCAGTGGTAAGTTGATTTCTACGCACCATTATTGTATCAGAAATATAAATTTCTCTAGAGGGTTTTGCGTTTTGACCTGCTATTTGTACGTACCCCTTCTTACAAGCAATGCTTGCTGCATTCCTGGATTTGAATAATCGTACTGCCCATAAGTATTTGTCTATTCGCATACTTTGTGTTTTCACATAAAAAAATGCACGAAAATTGTATCTTGCACTTTAAATCTTATCGATGAACAAACTAACGTATTTTTTAGGAATTTTTGTCTTTTTAGCTTTGATAACTTCTTGTGAAGAGCAACAACGAAGAGGTTTTGCTGAACCACCAAGAGATTATGCGGAACAACGTGCTGTGGATATCGATTCGCTTCAAACATTTTTGCAAAATCGCTTTTACAATTATGAAGACTATCAAAACGCAGCGAGTAACGAACGGGTAACCTTCACTATTGATACCATTCAAGGAGCTAACGCAGCAAAAACACCACTTATTGATCAGGTGAATGAAATCAGCTTAAAAGTGAAAGACGATGATGGTGTTTATCACGACCACACAGCCTATATTCTTCCGCTTAGAGAAGGCGTTGGCACGGCTCCTACAGTAGCCGATAGTGTTTTTGTAACCTATAAAGGAATGCTACTAAATCTGTATATGTTTGATGAAAGGACATCTCCAATTTGGTTTGAGTCGCTTAGTGTAGTCAAAGGTTTTGGAGCACTGATGCCATATATCAAAAAAGCAGCGTTACCAATAGTTAACACGGACGGTACCTATTCTTTTGACGGCTTCGGCTCAGCGGCAGTGTTTATGCCTTCTGCTCTTGGATACTACAACAACACACAAAGTTCTTCTATTCCTCAATATTCACCTTTAATTTTCGCAGTGGATTTATATACTTACAACACCACAGACCACGATGGCGATACTGTACCTACACATTTAGAAGATATAGATGGCGATGGGTACTTTGATGATGACACAGATAGCGATGGCGTGCCTAATTTCCGAGACGTAGATGACGACAACGATGATACACTAACACGGAATGAGTACGATGCTAACGGGGACGGCGTTCCAGACGACACTGACAGCGACGGTACTCCCGATTATTTAGATAAAGTTTAAGCTTTTCTGGTAATCACAGCTTGTGATTTTCGCACAATAGCTGCGGTGTTTAATCCGTATTTTTCCATCAGTTGTGCCGGAGTTCCAGATTCACCAAAGGTATCCTGAGTAGCAACAAATTCCTGCGGTGTAGGATGCTGAGTAGCTAAAACGCGAGCGATGCTCTCTCCAAGTCCACCAAGGTAATTGTGTTCTTCACAGCTTACCACAGCGCCTGTTTTTCTAACTGATTGTAAGATTAACGCATCGTCTAATGGCTTAATAGTGTGAATGTTAATCACTTCAGCACTTATGCCTTGCTCATGCAGTAATTTAGCAGCTTCCAACGCCTCCCAGACCAAATGACCTGTAGCCACTAATGTTACGTCAGTTCCTTCTTGCAGCACAATTCCTTTTCCAATTTCGAACGGTAAATCACCAGTGAAATTAGGAACTGCAGGTCGTCCAAAACGCAAATAAACAGGTCCGTTATGTGCAGCAATAGCGTGTGTCGCTTTGCGTGTTTGTTCAAAGTCACAGGTGTTAATTACGGTCATCCCTGGAAGCATTTTCATCAATCCAAGATCTTCCAGAATTTGGTGAGTTGCACCATCCTCGCCTAAGGTTACACCCGCGTGAGAAGCACATATTTTTACATTTTTATGCGAGTACGCAATCGATTGGCGAATTTGATCATACACACGTCCTGTAGAGAAGTTCGCAAAGGTTCCCGTAAAAGGAATTTTACCACCAATAGTCATACCTGCGGCAATACCCATCATGTTAGCTTCTGCAATTCCAATTTGAAAAAAGCGTTCGGGATGCGCATCTTTAAATGCGTTCATTTTTAAGGAACCGGTAAGGTCAGCACAAAGTGCAACCACATCGGGATTTGATTTCCCTAATTCGGCAAGTCCAACGCCGAATCCAGAGCGTGTATCAATTTTTTCTGTAAATGTATATTCTTTTAATCCCATTTTAATAATCCCCTAAAGTTTCTTCGTTTTGTGCTAGTCCAGTTGCTAATTGCTCGTCGTTTGGCGCTTTGCCGTGCCATGCATGCGTGTGCATCATAAAATCCACACCATTTCCCATGACAGTATGCAACAGAACAGCCACAGGCTTTTGCTTGCCAGTGGCAGCTTTTGCTGCTTCCATACCTTTTATTATGGATTCAAGGTCATTTCCTTTTTCTACTTCAATAACAATCCAACCAAATGTTTCAAGCTTTGGACGTAAGTCGCCGAGAGATAACACATCGTCGGTACTTCCATCAATCTGTTGTTTGTTGTAGTCAATCGTAGAAATAAGATTATCAATGCCTTTGGCACCAGCATATAAAATAGCTTCCCAATTTTGGCCTTCTTGTAACTCGCCATCTCCATGTAGGCTGTAAACCGTATGCGCGTCTCCATTCAATTTTTTTGTTTCAGCTGCGCCAATGGCAACTGACATACCTTGACCAAGCGATCCAGAGGCAATACGTACGCCAGGAAGACCTTCGTGGGTAGTGGGATGTCCTTGTAACCTTGAATCTAATTTTCTAAAGGTAGCAAGTTCAGCTACAGGGAAGAAACCACTTCGTGCTAGCGTGCTGTAAAAGACGGGAGATATGTGTCCGTTGGATAAAAAGAAGAGGTCTTCATTTTTACCATCCATATCAAAATCTGTGGAATAGTCCATCACGTGGTTATACAGGGTAACAAAAAATTCTGCACAGCCCAACGAGCCGCCAGGGTGACCTGAATTTACTTGATGAACCATACGTAAAATATCGCGGCGAACTTGCGGTACAAGTTGTTGAAGCGTCTCTAATGATGCCATTGGAATAATTTTGCACAAAAATATATGATTGCCACCAAGCAATCATTATAAAATCAAATAAATTATAAACCAATATTCAAAAAATGTTCTAAATCTAACCGCAAAGGGTTGCGTATATTTGGCAAGTGAAATTTTCCTTAGAAAAAACAGATTTAGGTTCAAAAGCGAGGGCAGGGGTACTTACCACCGATCATGGGGCCATTGAAACACCAATCTTTATGCCGGTTGGAACTGCGGCAACGGTTAAAGGTGTGCATCAGCAAGACTTGGCGCAAGACGTGAACCCGGATATCATTTTAGCCAACACCTATCATTTATACTTACGCCCCACAACTTCTATTTTAGAGGAGGCTGGAGGGATTCATTCGTTTATGCACTGGGACAGGCCTGTGCTAACAGATAGCGGCGGTTATCAGGTATATTCATTGTCAGACAACCGAGAAATTACGGAAAAAGGTGTTACGTTTAAATCTCATATAGACGGGTCAAAGCATGTGTTTACTCCTGAATATGCTATTGATATTCAGCGTACTATCGGAGCAGATATCATCATGGCGTTTGACGAGTGTACACCCTACCCATGTCCATATGACTATGCCAAAAACTCGATGCATTTGACGCATCGTTGGTTGGTGCGTTGCCAAGAGCATTTTTCTAAAACTGAACCTAAATATGGGTATCAGCAGACGCTTTTCCCTATAGTTCAGGGGAGTGTTTATACCGATTTGCGTGAACAATCTGCGGAATTTATTGCCAATACGAATGCACCTGGAAATGCCATTGGTGGATTGTCTGTAGGCGAGCCTGCCGACGAAATGTACGCGATGTCAGATGCGGTTTGTGCTATTTTACCAGAAAACAAACCACGCTATTTGATGGGAGTAGGTACGCCTATCAATATTTTGGAAAACATTGCGTTGGGCGTAGATATGTTTGATTGTGTTATGCCCTCACGCAACGCACGCAATGGCATGCTTTTTACTTCTGAAGGAACCATAAATATTAAAAATAAAAAATGGGAAAATGACTTTTCGCCCATCGACCCCAACGGAGCAAGCTTTGTAGACACAGCTTATAGCAAAGCTTATTTGCGTCATTTGTTTGCTGCAAACGAATTGCTTGGAAAACAGTTGGCAACGCTACATAATTTATCTTTTTATTTGTGGTTGGTTCGCGAGGCAAGAAAACATATTTTAGCTGGTGATTTTGCAACTTGGAAAAATACCATGGTGCGTCAAATGGACAAACGTCTCTGATCATGAAGTTATTAGATCGCTATATTATATTGAAATATTTAGGCACGTTTGTTGTCATGTTGGGCATGTTTATTCCCATAAGTGTTTTGGTTGACTTATCTCAAAAGATTGATAAATTCAAGCAATACGAACTTACGCAATCTGAGATTTTATCGCATTATTACGACTTTGTTTGGGTGTTTGGTTATATGCTTTTCCCTATTTTTTTATTCTTGTCTGTGATTTGGTTTACGTCAAAATTGGCAAGTAACACCGAAGTCATTGCTATTCTTTCTTCAGGGGTATCGTTTTACCGCTATTTACGCCCGTTTGTTATGGCAGCCGCTCTTATTGCTGCATTGGCTTTTGGCGCGAGTATGTTTTGGGTACCCAATGCAAGCGAGCGTTACAACGAGTTTGAATATTCCTACATTAACAAAAGCCAAAAAGTTCGGCTTACTGAAAATATTTACAAGCAGTTGAGCGACAACGATTTTGTATACTTGAGTAATTATAATTCCAACAGAAAAATAGGCTATAATTTTTCTTGGGAACATTTTAAAGGAGACGAGTTGCAATACAAAATCAAAGCGCAGAATATCAGGTGGGTTGAAAAAGACAGCCTGTATAGACTGTCGCAGTATTTTCAACGCAGCATTGTTGATGATATAGAAATTATTCGCAAAGAAGCGAGATTAGATACGCTCTTTAATTTTGATTTGGATGAATTGGTACCTGTGACGTATAAGGCACAAACGCTAAACTTTTTTGAGCTAAACGATTACATTGCGGTAGAACGAGAAAATGGGAGCCCACTTATTAATCATCACATGTTGGTACGACACAAACGCTGGGCAATTCCAATTTCTGCTTTTATTCTAACGCTGATTGCCGTGGCGGTTTCTTCGTTCAAAAAGCGTGGCGGCATGGGAGTTAATCTTGCCATGGGTATTATTTTGGCATTCTTATATATATTTTTCGACAAGATTTTTGAAGTCATGGTAGAGAAATCAAACTTTACCCCTTGGATAGCCGCTTGGACACCCAATATGATTTTTGCCTTGTTATCGGTCTATTTGTTGCGTTATGCAAAAAGATAAATTTCTCAGTACGCTCCACTTCCATTTTATAGTTATAATATTTGGGTTTACAGCTGTTTTGGGTGCACTTATTAGCGTTTCGGCAGTTCCGCTGGTGTGGTATCGCATGACGCTTGCGACTTTAGGTTTGGGATTGGTGCTTTGGCTTCGTAAACACTCGTTTCGAATTGCCAAAACAATTGCTTGGGTCGCCATTGCCAGTGGGGTACTTATTGCCTTTCATTGGATAACGTTTTTTGCCGCGGTCAAGGTTTCAAATGTGTCCATAACGCTTTCGGTACTTTCTTCAGGGGCTTTTCTTACCTCGTTGTTAGAACCTATTTTTTATAAACGAAAAGTAATAGGGTATGAAGTCCTTTTTGGCGTATTGGTTGTAGTGGGACTGGTGTTAGTTTTGGGAGCTGATGCTGCTCATGTTAAGGGATTTCTTTATGCAGGAATTTCGACTGTTTTAGCTGTTTTATTTACGTTGCTTAATGGCAAGTTTGTAGGTAAAACCAACCCTTATATTTTATCGTTTTATGAACTTTTGGTTGGCGCCCTCGTTGTTACTGTTCTTTTAGCTGTACAAGGCGCATTTACGGCCGCTTTCTTTGAGATTTCCTCTAAAGATCTATTTTGGTTGGCTATACTCGCGTTTGTTTGTACATCGTATGCTTTCGTTATTTCAGTAGTGGTTATGCGTCATCTAACCCCATATTCTATTATGCTAGGAATTAATATGGAGCCTGTTTATGGAATTATGTTGGCATATGTCATTTTTGGTGAAAAGGAAACGATGCCTTCTTCTTTTTACATTGGTGTTTTATGTATTTTATTTGCTGTGATAGCAAATGGGGTACTTAAGCTAAGGCGCACAAAAAAAGCAAGACAAATAGGTTCTCAGATATCAAAATAAGTATATTTGCTTTTGTATAACAACGAAACTATGGAGTATTTGGACTTTGAGCAACCTATAAAAGAGTTAGAAGATCAACTACAAAAATGCGAACTAATTGGTAACGAGAGCGATGTTGACGTTACGGATACCTGCGCAAAAATTTCAGAACGTTTAATAGATTTAAAGAAAGAAATTTACGACAACCTCACTGCATGGCAACGTGTACAGGTGTCGCGTCATCCGTCTAGACCCTATACATTAGATTATATAAATGCCCTTACAAAAGGGAGTTTTTTGGAACTTCACGGCGACAGAACAGTCAAAGACGATAAGGCTATGATTGGCGGTTTAGGCAAAATTGACGATCAAAGTTTTATGTTTATCGGACAGCAAAAAGGGTACAATACCAAAACCCGTCAATACCGAAATTTTGGAATGGCGAATCCTGAAGGCTATCGCAAAGCACTCCGCTTAATGAAATCGGCAGAAAAATTCAATATTCCTGTAGTTTGTTTTGTTGACACTCCTGGTGCCTATCCTGGATTAGAAGCTGAAGAACGTGGACAGGGCGAAGCTATTGCGCGTAATATTTTGGAAATGTCTCGACTAAAAGTACCCATTATTGTGGTTATTATTGGGGAAGGAGCTTCTGGAGGTGCACTTGGAATAGGTGTGGGCGACCGCATATTTATGCTTGAGAACACTTGGTATTCTGTAATTTCACCCGAGTCGTGTTCCTCTATTTTATGGCGCAGTTGGGAGTATAAAGAACAAGCTGCTGAAGCATTAAAACTTACGGCTAAAGACATGAAGCGTCAAAAATTGATTGACACTATTGTAAAAGAACCATTGGGTGGAGCACACACAGACAGAAATGCTATGTTTGAAACCGTTCGCAAAACCATTTGCAAGACTTTTAAAGAGCTTAAAGACAAGCCCGCAAACGAATTGGTACAAGAACGCA
Organism: Bacteroidota bacterium; assembly: GCA_949528465.1. Taxonomy (GTDB): domain Bacteria; phylum Bacteroidota; class Bacteroidia; order Flavobacteriales; family Flavobacteriaceae; genus UBA7446. The sequence continues at coordinate 30,580 of CATIMP010000042.1, forward strand.
TGGACAAATTCTTTGCCATGGGCGTTTACAGTGAATAATGTTTTGCTTATGAACAAAAATGCGTACTTATTAACCGCGCTTTTGTTTGTTAGTTTTTCCCGATCTCCTAATTAATGTTACACTTTTAATGTAGTTTAGTGTCGTGGAAAAAAAGAACCCTACAACTCCGTCAATAGTATCACCTGCAACGGTTGTTCCGTTGGAGCGCGGGAAATTACCACCTCAAGTAATTGACTTTGAGGAAGTGGTGCTTGGCGCCATGATGATTGACAAAAAAGGTGTTGATGAGGTAATAGATATTTTACTTCCAGATGCGTTTTATCGTGAAGCACATCAGCATATTTTTTCTGCAATGGTTAAATTGTTTGAAAACTCAGAACCCATTGACCTGTTAACGGTTTCGGCACAACTCAAAAAAGATTCGAAGCTCAACCAAGTTGGCGGTGATTTCTATTTGATTCAGCTTTCCAAAAAAGTATCTTCCTCTGCACATATTGAGTACCATGCCCGCATTATTCTTCAAAAATACATTCAGCGGAGTTTGATTAAAATATCGAGCGAAATTATTGAAGAAGCCTATGACGAGACTAAAGATGTTTTTGATATGCTTGACAAAGCTGAATCAAAACTTTATGAAGTTTCGCAAGGCAACTTAAAATCGTCAACCACAACCGCGCAAAATCTTGTAATTCAAGCCAAGAAAAAAATTGAGGAAATCGCCAATCAAGAAGGAATGAGTGGAGTTCCATCTGGGTTTTTTGGTGTAGATAAGCTTACATCGGGTTGGCAAAACAGCGATTTGATTATTGTAGCAGCACGTCCGGGTATGGGTAAAACGGCTTTTACTTTGTCCATGGCCCGAAATATTGCAGTTGAGCAAAACATTCCTGTTGCTTTTTTCTCGCTCGAAATGTCTTCGGTGCAGCTTATTACAAGATTGATTTCATCTGAAACTGGACTTTCATCTGAAAAACTTCGCACAGGAAAATTAGAAGATCACGAATGGAAGCAGCTTAACGTTAAGGTTTCTGATTTGGAAAACGCACCACTTTATATTGATGACACGCCTTCGTTATCTATTTTTGACCTTCGTGCGAAAGCACGTCGTTTAGCATCACAATTTGGTATTCGAATGATTATGATTGATTACCTACAGTTGATGACACCAGGCGGAAGTAGTAAGACAGGAAATCGTGAACAAGAAATTTCGACTATTTCAAGGAATCTTAAAGCTTTGGCAAAAGAACTGGAAATTCCTGTAATAGCACTTTCGCAACTTTCACGTGCCGTGGAAACTAGGGGTGGAAGTAAGCGCCCACAAATTTCAGATTTACGTGAATCGGGTGCCATTGAGCAAGATGCCGATTTGGTAACGTTTATTTATCGTCCTGAGTATTACAAAATAGACGAATGGGACGATGAAGAACGCTCACCAGCTGCAGGGCAAGCAGAATTTATTATTGCCAAGCACCGTAACGGTGGATTGGATAGCATCCGTTTGAAATTTATTGGTGCGTTAGGTAAATTTGATAATTTAGACAAATTTGATTCACCAACAGAGTATCAGTCAAAGATAAATGCGGACGAACCGCTTGAGCCACCTCGCATTGATCCAAGCGATGCATTCGGAACTTCTTCCGACGACGATATGCCCTTTTAAAAGCAGCGTATTTCTTATTTTACTTTGTCAACCACCGCTTTAAAAGCTTCTGGGTGGTTCATGGCTAAGTCAGCCAATACTTTACGGTTAAGCGCAATGTTGTTTGCGTTTGCTTTACCCATAAATTGAGAGTACGACATGCCGTGAATACGTGCTCCAGCATTAATACGTGTGATCCATAATGCACGGAAACTACGCTTTTTGTTTCTACGGTCGCGGTAAGCATAAAGTAGTGCTTTTTCAACGGCATTTTTAGCAACCGTCCACACGTTTTTTCTTCTACCAAAGTATCCTTTGGCTAGTTTTAAAATTTTCTTTCTTCTTGCTCTTGAAGCTACAGAATTTACTGATCTTGGCATGATTTACAAATTGTGAAGCAGGCGGAGAATCTCACTTTTAAAGCCGACTTCAGGTTATTTTTATTTTAAACGAAGTTGTTCCTTGATGTTATCAGCGTCGCTTTCGTGTACCAAACCACTATGGGTTAGTTTAAGCTTGCGCTTTTTCGATTTTTTGGTCAAAATGTGACTCTTAAACGCGTGTTTGCGTTTGATTTTCCCGGTACCTGTTAGCTTAAAGCGTTTTTTGGCACTCGACTTGGTTTTCATCTTAGGCATACTACTTCCTTTTTATTTCTTCGGATTGATTAACATAATCATCCTTTTTCCTTCTAATTTCGGCAACTGTTCTACTTTGCCATACTCTTCCAAATCTTGTGCTAATCGTAACAACAAGATATGGCCTTGTTCCTTAAAAATTATCGAGCGTCCTTTAAAAAACACAAACGCTTTAAGCTTTGAGCCTTCTTCTAAAAACTTGATTGCGTGTTTCTTTTTGAACTCGTAATCATGCTCGTCGGTTTGTGGTCCAAACCGAATTTCTTTTAGCACCACCTTTGAGGCGTTTGCTTTCATTGCCTTTTCGCGCTTTTTTTGCTCGTAAAGGAACTTTTTATAATCGATGATTTTACACACCGGTGGGGCAGCATTTGGTGAAATTTCAACCAAGTCTAACTCCAATTCACTTGCTTTTTGCAAGGCTTTTTGTAATGGATATACACCCATTTCAATATTGTCACCAACCAAACGTACTTCAGGCACCCGAATCTTTTGATTGATTCGGTGTTTATCTTCTTTTATGATTCGAGCAGGGCCTCTGCTTCTTCTTCTTCTTATCGCTATAACAAACGA
>CATIMP010000043.1 GCA_949528465.1 Bacteroidota bacterium
CCATGACTCCAAACAGATTCAAACATTGAAAAATAACTTTGCTTATAACGTGAAAAATCGGGGTCGCTGAGCAAATAAATCGGCATAGAAAGTAAGGGTGCGGTAAGCACCAATTCGCCTGGTGTTTCAGTTATACTAGTCCCATCAGCGCTCCAAACCTCCACGGCAGCGCCTAACATTTTACATTGGATTTCACCTGGGATAACGACCATATCAGGATGACCGCCCACAAAGGCTGTACATACGTCAGAACCCCCGCTTAAGGAAATAATTTGGGTTTTTGGAAATTGAATTTGCAATTTCTGACATACTTCTGCCGACATAGGCGATCCCGTAGAGCCCATTGTTTTTAGAAATGAGAAATCCGTTGATTGCAAAAAGGCCGAAGGTTGCTCCATCTGTTTTTGAAAATATACCGCTCCCCCACCGAAATGGTTGATTCTTGCCGCTTTGGCAAAACGCCAAAGGGCATCTTCATCGGGATAATTGGGGGCACCTTGATGCAAACAAAGCGTTGCCCCACAAAGCAGGCTACTCAACGCATAGTTCCACATCATCCAACCTGTAGTTGAATACCAAAAATAGCGGTTGCCATCACAAACATCTTGATGCAATGCCAGTGCTTTGAGATGCTCCAAAAGCATATGTCCCGTGCCATGTACCAGTGCTTTTGGCTTCCCTGTAGTTCCCGAAGAAAACAACACCCAAATGGGGTCAGAAAAGGAAACAGAAACAAATTCAAGTTGTTCCATTTGGGCAGGCGCATCGTCAAAAACAGTATGTGTATCCAAATGAATCGTATGTGTAATGGACGGAATTTGCTTTTGAATTGCTGCTATACGCGCTGTGCAATCTTGCTGCTTTCCATTGTATTGATATGTCCGATGCCCAAAAAGTACTTTGGGCTGGAGTTGTGAAAAGCGATCGCAAACGGCAGGCGTGCCAAAATCTGGTGAACAAGAAGACCAGACTGCACCCAGTGCATTTGTTGCCAAAAACGCTGCTACGGTCTCGGGACTATTTGTGCCATAACACACAACGTTGTCGCCCTTTGTTACGCCTTGTGCTTTAAGTTCTTTTTGAAAGTTATAGGTTTTTGCAATAAGCTGTTCCCAACTAATTTCATGAAGCTTCTCTGTTTCATTTTGAAACACCAAGGCCGGACGCTCTGTTGACGCATTTTTAAAAATATGTTGGGCGTAATTTAATGTAGCTCCTGTAAACCATTTGGTTTCCCAAAAATGTGTTCCTGACACAAAAACCTCTTGGAAAGGGGTATCAAAATCAACATCAAAAAAGCGAGCAATACTTTCCCAAAACAGACCTTGTTTAGTGATACTCCATTGGTGAAGACTATCGTAATCGGGAAAGCGTAACCCATAAGACTGCTGCAAAAAATCGGCATATTCTTGAAGTCGAGAAATTGTTTTGGGCTGCATAGGTCTAAGATACAATCTTCTTATGAAATATGTAATTTTGATACGTGAATTTGCCTAACCATACTGTCCTTGAAATCTGGAAATCTTTTGTTCAGCAGCATCCCAAATATGCCAATACTCCCAAACCTCCACATTTTTACTTTTGTGATAATAAGCAGGATGCTAACCTATGTGCTGAGTTAGTGGTGCAAAACATAAAACAGGCTACTGCACCCTCTGTTTGGTGGTATGAACACTACAACGAATCCATGCCAAAAGTGGGAGATTTATTTATCATTACGGACTGGCACGGTACAGCAAAAGCCATTATTGAAATCACAAAAATGAAACTGGCACGTTTTAAAGATGTGACAGAAGCCTTTGCTTATGCCGAAGGCGAGGGCGATAAAAGTTTGACTTTTTGAAAAAAAAAAGCACATAAAGAATACTACAGCCGAGAAATGGAAAAAACTGATGCATATTTCAATGAAAATATGCTGATTTCGTGTGAGTATTTCAGGACAATTTTCATCGCCAAATAATTTACTCCACCGTCACCGACTTCGCCAAATTTCTGGGCTGATCCACGTTGCAGCCACGCATTACGGCAATGTGATACGATAACAACTGAAGGGGAATAGAAGCCAAAATAGGCACCAATGATTCGGTAACTTCAGGAATTTCAATCACATGGTCTGATAATAATTTTACACTCTCATCGCCTTTGGTCACTATTGAAATAATTTTAGCATTCCGAGATTTTATCTCTTGCACATTACTAACGATTTTTTCATAATGCCCTTTATTGGTAGCAATAACCACTACGGGCATGTTCTCGTCGATTAGTGCAATGGGACCGTGTTTCATCTCAGCAGCAGGATAACCTTCCGCGTGTATGTAAGAGATTTCTTTTAGTTTTAGTGCGCCTTCCAGTGCAGCTGGAAAATTATAGCCGCGACCTAAATATAAAAAGTTAGAGGCGTCTTTGTACGCAGCAGCAATTTTTTTGATTAATGCATCGTATTTGAGTACTTCTTGAATCTGATTTGGTAGCGATACCAATTGCGTAGCTACTCTATTAAAATTGTCATTATCAATAGTTCCCCTTAGCTGGCCTAAACGCAGTGCCATCATGGTAATCACAGTGAGCTGCGTGGTAAACGCTTTGGTAGATGCTACCCCAATTTCAGGACCTGCGTGCGTATACGCACCCGAATCGGTTTCTCTAGCAATAGACGACCCTACCACGTTACATACACCAAAAACAAAGGCGCCCTTTTCTTTGGCAAGCTTAATTGCCGCCAGCGTATCTGCTGTTTCTCCAGATTGTGAAATAGCGATAACAACATCCCCTTTGTTAATTACTGGATTACGGTAACGGAACTCCGAGGCATACTCTACTTCAACGGGAATTCGTGCTGCGTCTTCAAACAAGTACTCGGCCACAAGCCCTGCATGCCACGATGTACCGCAGGCTACAATAGTAATACGATCTGCGTGTTGAAAAACATCTAAGTGCTGTTCAATACCAGAAATATTTATTTTTTGATCTTCCACAAACAAACGTCCACGGAACGTGTCGGTAATGGCCGTTGGCTGTTCGTGAATTTCTTTCAGCATAAAATGATCAAACCCACCTTTTTCAATCTTTTCCAACGACAATTGAATCTCTTGAATCTTAGGAGTTACAGCAGTATCACTCGTAATTGAATACATCTTAAATCCTTTTTTTCTAGAAATAACCGCCATTTCATTGTCTTCCAAGTAGATGGTTCTATTGGTATATTCAATAAATGGAGAGGCGTCTGAGGCAATAAAATACTCGTCTTTTCCAATGCCAATTGCTAACGGGCTTCCAAGCTTGGCAACTATAACTTCGTTTGGTCTTTCGCTATCAAACACCGCAATGGCATAGGCACCCACCACTTGATTAAGCGCAATCTGCACCGCTTGTCCAATTTTAACATCTTGAGAAATCTTGACATATTCAATAAGATTGACCAAAACTTCGGTATCTGTATCTGATAAAAAGGTAAATCCATTTTCAATTAAAATCTTTTTTAGACTTGCGTAATTTTCGATAATACCATTGTGAACTATCGATATATTTCCAGAATTTGACGTGTGAGGATGAGAGTTTACGTTAGACGGAATGCCGTGCGTGGCCCAACGCGTATGCCCCAGTCCAAGTGTATTTCCATGTATATCTTCACTTGAAGCAAGTTGTTCCAAATCGGAAACTTTTCCTTTGGTTTTCACGAGATGGGTTTCATTCCCAAAAAGTGTGATTCCAGCACTATCGTAACCTCTATATTCAAGGCGTTTGAGTCCTTTAATAATGATGGGATAAGCTTCTCTATGTCCAATGTATCCTACAATTCCACACATAGTTGTTGTTTTGGTAAAAAACTAAGTTTTGACAAAGATATTGTATTTTTTGCGTGCAACTTTTAAATAACAAAAAATCCCAATGCAATGCATCAGGATTTTGTTTGATGTGGGCGCTGAGGGATTCGAACCCCCGACCCCCTCGGTGTAAACGAGGTGCTCTGAACCAACTGAGCTAAGCGCCCGAGGGGTGCAAATATATAAAAA
>CATIMP010000044.1 GCA_949528465.1 Bacteroidota bacterium
AAAAAAAGTAAATGATGTGAAAATCACACAGAATTTTCAGGTGCTTGATTTAAGATTTTGGACAATGTCGCAATTTCCCAAATGAGACAAATGGCATAGGGAATAAAAAGATGTAAAAACGCTTGTTTGGAGTCGTGTATGGCGGCTGTTTCGTTTGCCAAAAAAAGTCCATAAAGCACGCCAAACTTTATAAAACTACCCAATAAAAAAACAAATCCTTCTACTTGTGATTTTAGCCAATACGCAAATCGAATCATGACATAACCAGAAATAGCCATACCAAAGTTTACCGCATAAAGTTGTAAAAGTATTGTCGTATCAAAAATATAATTCCAATTAAGTATAGTAACTAAATGAATACTACCAACAATAAGAACTATAGCCAAGAGTTGGCCTAAATGCCAAAGTGATTGCTTCACGAATTAAAACGTTCTAAATATTTGACAAGCCAATACATGTTCAAAAACAGCACGAGCATTAAAATGATAAGCGTAAAAGTTTTGCCGGTGTCCCAATGGGCATCAAGTGCCTTGCCAGCACGGGAGGCCAAATAGAGTGAGACGCCCATTTGAATGGCTACTCCAGATAATACCGCCCAAGATTTAGGCCGTTTTTTCTGCTTTTTTGGGTTCTTCATCAATAATAGACTTTACTGCAGCAGATTTCATACTACATTGGGCATTGAGTGTTGCACCAGACTCTACAGCAAGTTTTCCAATTGTGATTTGCCCTTCAACAATCCCATCAGACTTAATGGTAAGTAAGCCATTTACGAATAACTGACCGCTAAAATTTCCCATAACGTCTGCGTAGCCACAATGCACTTCGCCTTGTACATTTCCTTCCTTGCCAATCACTACGCGCCCAGATGTATTTATTTTTCCTTCAAGCGTTCCGTCAATGCGGAAATCTGATTTTGATTCAATTTCACCAACTATACGTGTATTGGGTTCAATAAAATTGATTTTTACTGCGTTTTTATTTGAGTCCATATTTTTAAGTTTTTTATCTGAAAACATACGTTATTGATTTTCCAAATCCTCCAAGCGCTTGCTTATAAGTGCATTGCGATAATTGGACGCCAAAACTACAATATTTTTGGTTTCTATCAAACGTGGGTTGCTCATGCTCATTAAGTTACGTGTTTCACGAGCACTTACTTCTGAGCCAAACCCATGAATCACCAAGGTTTCTGTGCTTCGATCAAATACATCTACAGAAATTCGTAGTCGATTTGCGATTCCTTGTTCTTCAATCCATTTTTCAATCCATTTTTGATCTTTCTCAGATTGCTCACGCTGTTCAGACGAACGTATAAACACCAATTTTGCCTTTTCGCCGTCTTTGGCTGCTAAGTCGTTGAATACCTCAAAGCCATCGAGTTGTGCTTTTGCTTGCGCTGCACTTTCGGTTTTTGGATACGTTTGCATCAAAACGGCCAAGGCTTCTTTATAGGCATCAAGGCCATCTAATCTGCCTAGCGAAACGGCTCTAAGCATTGCCCATTCTGCTTGGAGCGTTTTGTCTGTCAACATTGGAATTTGTTGCTCACTTTTGGCAATAACAGCAACATATTCTTGTGCTGCCAATAGTGCTTTAGCGTTTGTCAATACAGCTTCATTTTGTTCCATGGTTTGCGCCAATGCATCTGGGTTTTGAATCATTTTGGCATAGTCACTTTCTGGATAATTGGAAGTAATTTGGTTTCCATAGGTGCGTTGCAAACGGGTATTATTGGAATGCAATTTATATAGGTGATATAAGGTTGGAGGCACGTAGCGCTCACCTGGATTTGCATCTAATAATGATGTAAATCTATCCACGGCAGTTTGCGCAATTCCAAATTGTTCCTTGTATGCTAATCCAGCTTGGAAATATGCTTCGTGTTGCAATTTACGGATGCTATCTGCAGCTTCAGGTGGCGGAATTTGCGTCAAATACGTTTGTGGATTATAAGCGGGATTTTCAACACTTTCGGCTGTTTCATTCGTTGTGGTGGATTGTACAACATTCCTAAATGAAGTAAGGTTGTATTTCCAATTGTCTGCTAAGCTAGCAGCTCCCCAATTGCGTTGAAACTCACGCATACCGCTTTCTACTTGTCTGCTGTTGTAGAAATAGAAACTTCCCATAAGCAGTGTAGTGCTAGCTTTTTGCGATTTTGCTAAAGCCTGAATCTTGGCTTCTTCTTCTTTTAATTTTACAATATAATTGTCTATTGCTAGTTTTTGTTCCGCTAGGGACATATTCATTAAGCGCAACAAGCTATCCGATTCAACAATAGTTTTTTCGTAGGAAATGATATCACTTAACTTCCCACGTTTGCGTTTTAGTTTACGATATCGTCGCGTTGTATTTTCTAAATTTTGTAGCGTACTGTCCAAATACGCCCCTGCAGCCACGAAAGCCACTTGATCGATACGATTGCCCGCTAATTGCTCATAAATAAGCGACTTTAAGTAACGGTCTTGTGTGTTGGTTTTTAGCGATAATTTCAGTTCTTTTTCGCCGTCTAAGGTATCTTGTCCTTTCAGTAAATAAGAGCCGTAGAAATAATGGATTTTATCTCGAAACCTACGGTCTTCATCACTACGCAAAAGTTTTTTGTAGGCCAGTAAAGTGTTGTCGTCTTTTGGTTGATTGTTTTTTAGTTGTGCCAGTCGTGCATGAATCCACAACTCCCGCGGGATGCGGCGATTTAAATCTAAGACTTGCTGATAAGCAATAATTGCCGAGTCCGCGTATTCTAAACTTTCATATAATTGTCCTAATAAATAGGCATAACGCCCTCGTTTTGCGGCCGATTTTTCGGTAGCCAAAGCTCGTATAAGGGGTTGTGTAGCCAAGGGTTCTTTTTCTTCTCTCAACAGCGCGTCGGCAAGTGCCGATTGCGCGACTGCATATTGTTTGGTGGTAAGATTTCCAGACTGCGTAATATTGGTAAATTCCCGAATAGCACGTGCCTCTTGTCCCATCTCCAAATAACTTTTTGCACGCCACAACTCGGCTTCAATTGCCTCAACGGAGTTACCCATATTTTTGATCAGATATGTAAATGCTTCAACGGCTTGCAAGTAGCTTCCGTTGAAATAGCGTGCTTTTCCTAACAATAAATATGCTTTGGCAATTTGCTTATTTCGTTGTTCGCCGTCAATAAGCATGGAGTGTTTTTGAACAGTAAGCGTTGCCTTTTCTTCTGCTCTATCAAAAAATTCATTGCTACTTTCTTCTTCGCTGAAGGCATCGGGGAGTTGATACGGGTCAACAGAAAGGCGAAGCCAATAATTGTCTTGATACTTTTTGGTGATATCCAAAGTACCGTAGCGCAGTGCTTCTTTTCCGTTAAATATGGGATTAAACTTTGAAGTGGTGCTATGATAAGCACGATTTATTGTACCATTTTTTTTTGTAGAACAGGCACCCACCATCATAATTAACCCGAGAAAAAGAATTGCTTTTTTCATGCTATAAACCTATGATAAAAACTGAAAAAATGACGCTTTAGTATGTACATTTTATAGCTGTTCGCGAAAAAAGGCCTATCAAACCTGTAATATATCTGTTGGAGTTTTAGTGTCACGCACTATTTTTCCTTATTTATTATACCTCCCAACTCCCCCAGCGCCAATTCGATAACCGCCTTAGGCGCAATACTTCGCATGGCATCTTGGTAGCCTTTTACTTTTTTATTCCCATAAACAGAAGTGGGCAATAGTGGAAATGTGTTTAAATCGGGGATAATATTATTTTTTTGGGGCTGCCCAAAAGGCGCAAACCCCAAACACGGATGCGTATTGCCCCAAAGCGTTAGTACGGGCACATTGAAGTTTGCTGCCAAATGCCCGTTCGCCGAATCCATCGAAATCATAAGATCCAATTGTGCGATTAGGCGCAACTCTGCAGCAAAGGCATATAGGCCTGTGGCATTTGATACATGTTTGTAAGCATTCGCCCAAACATCCAATTGTGCAATTTCTTCCTTTCCATAGCCAAACAAAATAACTTGATGTTCTTGTTGTAAAAACGCAACTACTTGTTGCATGAGGTCTAACGGATATTGTTTGTTGGCGTGTGCGGCAAAGGGCGCAATCCCAATCCACTTGCGGTTTTCAGTCAATTGCAGGGCTTCTGTATTGGGGCAAATGGGACGCGGCGGAAATTCATGTGCGCTTAACGATAACGGAAAACCTAGCTTTTCAAACACTTGTGCATAGCGGTGTACTTGCGGCAGGAGCGGCACTAAGGTTTTGGGTTTTTGACGCGTAAGGCGTTTTTTTTCTGCTCGGCCTTTGTTTATTCGGGCTTGCTTTATCCAAAACAACGGGCGAAAATACAGCATCAATAGTTGCGTACGTAGCACTTGATGGAGGTCTGCAAGGGCGGTTGGACGTAGTTTTTTTAGCGATTTAAAGAGTTTGTACAGCCCAGAAATTCCTTTGTGCTCGCCCATAAAATCGGGAGTAAAAAAGTGCACGTTAGGCAACGTCTCAAACAGCGGCACAAACCTTTTTCGGGTGACTATGGTAAGTTGTAGTTCGGGATAGGAGTGTAGTAAACAGCGCAACACGGGCACGCACATGGCGACATCGCCCAGTGCGGAAAAACGAAACACCAAGATGTGTTTCCCTTTCATCAAGAACCTTTTTGATACAACACCGGATTTAGCGATTCGTCATTGTACATTTTCATTTGTTTGTATTCCTTCATGTATTTTCGTCCTTCGGCCATATCTGTTAATAGTTGGTCGATGGCGGTAGACAAATCTGTTTTTTGCGCTAGCAAAACAGCCAATTTTTTGGCACAAGCGGCACGGTGCTCTTCAGATGCAGAAACGCGATTTGCTTCCTCTTGCATGTGATAAATTTTAAGCGCTAAAATCGAAAGTCGGTCGATGGCCCACGCAGGACTTTCGGTGTTTATGGTGGCATCGGGAAGCGTAGAAACTTCTTTAAATTGCTGTAAAAAATAACTGTCAATATACTCAACAGTATCGGTACGGTCTTGGTTTGACGCATCGATTTTACGTTTGAGTTCCAAGGCAGCAATAGGATCTATGTTTGGTTCGCGAATCAAATCTTCAAAATGCCATTGCACGGTATCAATCCAGTTTTTACGGTACAATAAATGGTCAAGAGTTTGAGCATCAAAAGGATTTTCGAAAGGCTGGTCTACCGAATCCAAAACGTGATAGGTGTGAATGCTCTGCTCAAAAATGGCGAATGCTGCTGCGCTTGTCATGCGAAATTTTTTTCAAAGATAGGTCAAAATTCAAAAGCTGTTGAAACTTGCACCACATCCATTTTAGCTGTATTTTTGACGCGCAAAACCAAGATTATGAAAGCCATTTTTGAAGCAATCGCCTACCTATTTGAAGAAGTCCTTTTTATTCCGCTAAACATGCTACGTGAGTTAGAACTTACGAGTTGGTTTTTTGCCAATGCGTTTAACTGGCTGTTTTTGCTTATTGGTTTCGCAGGCTTGTTTTACTGGTTGGGCCAGTTAAAGAAATTTAACGCCAACAACGACGAAGACCGCGACTCTACCTCGCACTCGTTTCTATAAATCGAAACCTAAATCCTTTCTAAAATACAAGCCTTCAAACGCTACGTTTGTAAGATTTGCATAGGCTGCGGTTAGCGCATCGTGCACATCCGTTCCAAAACCTGTAGATGCCAATACACGTCCGCCGTTGGTTACTAATTTTCCGTCTTGTAGTGTTGTTCCCGCATGAAAGATTAGCGCATCGCTTGAAATCCCTGTAATTTCTTTCCCTTTTTCATAGGCTTCTGGATAGCCGCCTGAAACACCCACTACCGTAGCAGCAGCTTCTGAACTTATTTGTATGGAGACTTTATCTAAGCGCTTTTCGGCAGTAGCAGCTAATAATTCTACCATATCGTTTTCGATACGTGGCAAGACCACTTGCGTTTCGGGATCACCCATACGTACGTTGTATTCTATAACAAAAGGGTCATCGCCTACGCGAATGAGACCAATAAACACAAATCCTACAAAATCGATCTTGTCTTTTTTAAGCCCCTCGAGTGTGGGTTGTATGATGCGTTCGTCAATTTTTTGCTTAAACACATCATCGTTAAACGGCACAGGCGATACAGCGCCCATACCACCGGTGTTGAGTCCGGTATCGCCTTCGCCAATGCGTTTGTAGTCTTTGGCAAACGGAAAGGTTACATGACCTTCGCCATCGGTAAGCACAAAACAGGATAGTTCAATCCCGTCTAAAAACCCCTCAATAACGACCTGCTCGCTTGCCGCTCCAAATTTTTTGTTTGCCAACATATCTGTTAGCGAAGCTTTGGCTTCTTCCACATCTTGAATAATCAACACGCCTTTTCCTGCTGCAAGTCCGTCGGCCTTAAGCACGTACGGCGCAGGAATGGTTTCCAAATAGGCCAGTCCTTCTGAAAGGGTATCGGC
>CATIMP010000045.1 GCA_949528465.1 Bacteroidota bacterium
GAAATTATGGACGATAAAATTATTGTAGCATTAGCTCACAACCAAGGTCACGCTGCAGCAATGCTTGCAGAAGACAAAAAATAAACCCAAGTTTATTTTAATCCAAAACGGCTCTTCGGGGCCGTTTTTTTATTTCTTAGGTTTAATGCGATAAATCCCTTCGAACTCTACAGCAATGTGAATGTATCCATAAGGCCCCACAATCACATCGCGAACCCTACCAATCTCGTCGGCAATTTTTTCACGCGCTACTACCTTGTCGTTTCGAATAATAAGCCGCTCCAAGTAGGTTTTTTTCAATGATCCTACGAGTAAATTGCCTTCCCATTCGGGATATTTGTTGCCTGTGACAAACGCCATTCCTGAGGCTGCAATAGAAGGCACCCAATAGTAAAAGGGTTGTTCCATGCCAGGAAGTGACCGATTTTTAGTAATCGATGTTCCCGAATAGTTTTTCCCATATGTGATTTTTGGCCAACCGTAGTTTTTCCCTTTTTCAATAATATTTATTTCATCACCGCCACGAGGTCCGTGTTCATGTTCCCATACATCGCCAGTTTCGGGGTGAAGCGTTAGCCCTTGTGGATTGCGGTGTCCATAGGAATAAATAGCTTCTTTTGCCCCTTTAACACCAACAAACGGGTTGTCTTCTGGAACGCTACCATCATCATTTAGGCGGTAAATTTTGCCATTATCGCGGGTAATGTCTTGTGGGTTCTCGTTACGATTTCCTCTGTCTCCAACAGAAAAGTATAGGTACCCATCTTTGTCAAAAACAATTCTAGATCCGAAATGCTGTCCCTTTTTAGTGTTTGGCTCAGCTTTGTACAACATCTTTACGTCTTTAAGTGCATTTTCTAAAAGCGTTGCCGTGTAAATTCCTGTATTTCCGCCAGAGACATCTTCATTTGGAGTTGCCATGGCAAAATAAATACGATTATTTTGCTCAAAATCTGGATGAAGTGCCAAGCCCATCAACCCGCCTTGCCCACGGACATACGTAGTGGGTAAACCTGAAATTTCTTTCTTTTTTCCATATTGAAAACGAATAAGCTTCCCTTCTTTTTCAGTGTATAGTAAACTGCCGTTGGGTAAAAACACCATGCCCCAAGGAATTTCTACATCCGGAACGACAAGCTCTAACGTATAGTTTTTCGAAGTCGGTGTTTTTAGGGGAGGTGAATTTTCTACTTGTGCGCAGGACACCAGAGAAAACATTATCAATATAAAAGTAGGTAAGAGGTGTTTCATTTTAAAACTAAATTTTGTTCAAGATATCTAAATTTATATTGATATGACAACTTGAATAAATGCTTGCCTTGTTGCAGCAGGTTCGTAGTAACGACCCCCAAAGGCATTAATGCGAATATTATCAAAAAAATGGGCATTGGTAATATTGTTTATGCCCAGAGTAAATAATGTATTTTGCCGTTTGCTTTGAAGCATCACATCAGCTGTCCAAAATTGGGGCACTTGCACTGTATTTTCACTATTTGCAAATCGTTTCCCAATATGTCTTGCATGAAAGGAGAGTTTCGTTGCTCCAAGTTTTTGTTCCCAAGTCGCAGTAAATTGATTTTTTGGAACATTTGGGAGTTCTTTTTTGTTTTCAGTTTGATAGCTTCCATGGCTAAATGAAAAAGCAAAATTTCCAGATGAAATAAGCTGCCAATTTCCTTCCAGCTCTATTCCTTTTCGGGTGGTTTGTCCAATATTTCTATAAAAATTTTGGCTGGGGAAAGCCTCAAGTTCATAGGATGTTATTTCGTTTTTTGTTTTGGTATAGAATAATGTCAAGAATGCGTCAAATTTCTTTCTATAAAATGAAATTCCAAGTTCTGTTTCAGACGATTTTTGTGGTTCAAGAGAGCTGTTAAAACCCGTTTCTCCAGATGGGTTTGCAGAAAGTTCATTTAATGAAGGGGTTTCAAAACCCGTGCCCCAACGCAAATAGCTACTAAATTCAGTATTTAACTTTTTGTGTAACGCTACCATGGGCGATAACGCTACCAAATTCTTTTTCCCATCGTTTGTTCCCAAAAAGTCAGTTAATGTTATACGATGTAGATCTGCACGTAGGGCAGTTCGAAAGCGCCAATCTAAGTATGAATACTCTGCAATACCATACGTGCCTATATTGTAAAAACGTTCGTTTTGATGGAGTGTTTTTGCGCCCTTTTCGCCCGAATCGTTTATGAATCGTATACGGGCATCATGTTGTGCAGCGCTCTCTACTCCATATTGCCACAGCCACTTGTTTTTGGCACCAGAAGTTTGTGTTCCCAGTCCAAAATAATCACGACCTAAATCTATTTGACCGCCAAGTTTATAGGGTAATTTTGCATCTAAGGTTCTTCGGGTATAGAACGCATACGAAAGCCAATTTTTAGTTTTGAGTCGAGCGCTGATTTGATGTTGTTGTACTTGTTCTCCAGCAGCATATGTAATATTTGTTTCTCGGGCTTGCCTGCGATTTTCATTTACTTGCTCAAGGGTAAGGCCACCTGCGTCCTTCGCAAAAGGACTATGGAACAATGAATAGTCCATTTTTAACGTATTCCCGTTGTTTAAGTCTGTTTCGTTAGAGAGGGAAACAAGCGTGTTTTCATAAGCACTCCATTGTCGATAGCCTTTTTGCTTTTGATGCGATACGATAGCACGAAAACGATTTTTTTCTTGTGCCTTACTCCATGTTGCCACTAACGATTGCGATTCAAAATCGCCTAATGAAACGGATACATTAGTTGCTGAAAGGATTGGAGCACTTTGTAATGAAATTACGCCGCCAGAGGCATTTCCATACAAACCGCTCGACAGTCCACGAAGCACTTCAATCTTGCCTATTTGCGATAACGGAATATGATCTAATTGCGTTTGTCCGTCAGGAGTGGTAATAGGAATTCCATCTAATAAAACTTTGATACCCCGAATGCCAAAAGTAGCACGAGCCCCAAATCCTCGAATAGAAATGCGTGTGTCTTGCGTAAAATTCTGCTGGCTGCTAACAAATAAACTAGGTACTTGCTGTAAAAGCCCGCCTACTTCTTGCGTAATCGTAAGGTTTAGTGCGTCCGAAATAATGCTTGCGCTGAGTGGTTGAATTTCACTTTTTAGCCGTTGTGCGCTTAATACTACTTCGTCTAATTGCTGTACTTGACCTTTTACTACCAATCCAAAAAGGCACAAAAGAATCGAAAGTCTAATCATCTTGCGTATATAAATCAATCAACCCTGGGGGCGTATCAACATGAAGTGTTTTAGTAGCTCTATCCACAGCTATGATGATGTCGTCTACCGCTGGAATCAGTGCTGTTTTTCCGTTGATATCTACTTCTAAAGTAGCCTGAGCTGTTTGCTCATTTATACGGATAATCTTACCAAGTATGCCAAGAGTTTTGTCTTCTACCAAAAAACCAATGACTTCATGGAAATAAAAGGCATTACCTGTTAGTTGTGGTAATTCAGACAAAGGTAGATAAGCTTTGGTTTTAAGAAGTAGATTCGCGTCTTCTTCCGTCAAAACGTCTTCAAGTTTAAGACGTAGCAGACCTTGCTTATGCATGCTGCATTTCACAACAAAATAAGGAACAAGAGATTTATCTTGTGCTAAAAATAAGGTTTCAAGGGATTGGTACCGTTCGGGTTCGTCCGTATCGAGTTTGAGTAAAACTTCGCCTTTAAAGCTGTATTTACTGACGACTGTACCTACAAAAAAGCAGTCCTCAACACGCATGATTTATTCCGTAGCTTCTGCGCTGTCTTTGTCTTCGGTTGCTTCAGCTTCAGCTGCACGCGCTTCTTCAGCAGCAGGAGATTCTTCAACTTGTGCTTCAGGAGCTTCTTCAACTACAGGAGTTTCTTCTGCTTGCGCTTCTGCAGCAGCAGCTTCAGCTTGTGCTTCTGCTTCTACGGCAGCAGCTTCTGCTTCTGCTGCAGCGATGGCAGCTTCTGCATCTGCTTTACGCTTTTCGCTGATTTCTTTTTCAGCAGCAAGTGCTTTAGCTTTTTCATCAGCTTTTGCCTTAGCTACCTTGTCTTTTGCAACATCTTGACGTGATGCTTTTTCGCTAACCCAAGCAGCAAATTTTGTTTCCACATCTTCTTCAGTGTGTGCACCTTTTCGTACTCCACTAACCAAATGATTTTTTAGTAATGCACCCGTTTCAGAAAGCAAATTTCTTGCTGTGTCTGTTGGCTGTGCACCATTTTGTAACCAATCTACAGCGCGGTCTACCTTAATGTCAACCGTTGCTGGATTTGTGTTTGGATTGTATGTTCCGATTTTTTCTAGGTAGCGACCGTCGCGTTTTGATCGTGAGTCTGCTGCTACTACCCAATAAAAGGGTTTTCCTTTTTTACCGTGTCTCTGAAGTCTGATTTTTACTGGCATATCAAATTAAATTTTGGGGTGCGAAACCCGTGTTATTAATGCGAAGCAAAGCTACACTATTTTTTGTTTTCACCAAACGTTAATAACTTCATCTTTTTAAACGTCCAATTTCGCGCATAACTTCGTTAAATTAGTGGACTAATCGCGGTACATGTTTTTAATCTTTGATACTGAAACCACTGGCTTACCTAAACGTTGGAATGCACCTATTTCGGACTCCGAAAATTGGCCACGCTGCGTGCAGGTAGCTTGGCAACTCCACGACGAATATGGTGTGCTAATTGAGCATAAAGATTTTATTGTTTTTCCTGATGGCTTTGATATTCCTTACGAGTCAGAGCAAATTCATGGAATTAGCACGGCACTGGCAAAAAAGCAAGGAATTCCGCTAAGCGAAGTCCTAACAGCATTTGAAGCCACGCTTGCCAAAACCAACTATGTAGTAGGGCATAATGTGGGTTTTGATGTTAATATTATGGGCGCTGAGTTGCACCGATTACAACGCGACACATCCATTACCAATATGCCTGTTTTGGATACCTGCACGGAAGAAACGGCTACACTTTGTCAACTTCCAGGCGGTAAAGGGGGTAAATTCAAATTACCAACATTAACGGAGCTGTATAAACATCTTTTTAATGAAAGTTTTGCCGAAGCGCACAATGCTACTGCAGACGTTGAAGCCACAACGCGTGTGTTTTTGGAACTTCTAAGGCAAAACAAATTCGCAACTACTAAATTAGATGACCCAAATGTTGTAGTAGCACGAATTCAAACAACTTACTCAAGCCAAACACCGCTAGTTGGACTAACGCACCAAGACCTTAAAGCAGCATCAGAAAAATTAGTGCAACAAGCGCAGCCGGTAATCCAATCTACACCAACATCCAATAAAGGGGTGTCGGATTTCCCTTTTGCACACTTGCATACACTATCCCAATTTTCGGTATTACAGTCCACTATTAGAGTAAAA
>CATIMP010000046.1 GCA_949528465.1 Bacteroidota bacterium
GTGGGAAGTGTGGCTTCGTCAGCATACCAAATTCCATTATCGGCAGAATGCTGTGCACGTTCAGAAGCTTGCGTACTAGCAAAAGAAGAAAGTGCGATACGCTCTCCAGAATCGGCAGATACAAACTGTAAAATTTGTCCACCACGTGTTTCTACTGCGCCGTATTCGCCTTTAATAAAGTTTTTCCACTCCCAAGCTTGTGAGCCTACAAATACTGCTCCACCAATAATAGTGAGCAACATATATACGGCAACTTTATTTTTTTGCATTTTATGTCCTGCATCTACTGCCAGCACCATTGTTACTGACGAGAAAATAAGGATAAACGTCATCAATGCAACGTAGTACATGGGTGCGTCAATGCCGTGCAAAAAGGGAAAGTGATAAAATACCTCATCTGCGATGGGCCAAGAATCAATATTTTTAAAACGAGAAAAGCCGTAAGCGACTAGAAAGCCGGAAAAGGTTAGTGCATCTGATACAATAAAAAACCACATCATCATTTTACCGTAAGATGCGTTGAGCGGTTTGTTGCCTCCGCCCCAAACGTTTTGGTTTTCAGTTAGGTTGGTTGTTGCTTCCATAAATGGATATTGGTTAAATCGAATACAAAATTACGTATTAAACTTTATCTTAAAAAGAATAAGAACACAAATAAATAGAGCCATAAAAAGCCCAGAAAATGCCAAAAGGTGTGTGCCAGCGTAAAACCTAAAGGTTTACGCTGATAAACGCCCTTTAAATGTTGTGTAAACACCACCAAAAGCACTACAATTCCACCAATAAGGTGTGCAAAGTGTGTGATGACAAGTACATATAAAAACGATGTGGTTACGGTGCTTTCGGCACCAGTAAAATAGTATCCCTGCGCTACAATACTGTTAAAACCAGCCCATTGGCTAATGGAAAATACAATTGCCAAGACTAAGGTAGCAAGCGTGTATGCAGTAACGCCTTTGGCATTGTCCGCCTTTAGCATTTTAAACGCCATCCAAAACGTAAAACTACTAATCAAAATAACTAAGGTGCTAAAATGAAAGGCCGCAGGAAGGGAGAAGTCTGTTAACCAATCTGGACGCGCCTTGCTTACTACGTAGGCACTTGTTAGCCCTGCGAACATCATGGTCATGCTGATCATTGCAAACCAAAGCATCATTCTTTTGGCTTTTGACTGAGGCGTTAAAAGGGAAGGGTGAAAACTCATTTATATAAATTTATCTATTACGTAAATCCACTGTATTGCAGTAATATACACAATACTTACAATCATTAATTTTTTTGCATTGGCTTCGGAATGGCTTCGATATAAGCGCAAGCCTGCCCACAAAAGGATCAATCCAACTACGCCAATTGCAACTGCTGCCACAACAGAAAGTTGTAAGGCACCCGTAAAACCAAAGACGGGAACTATGGAAATTAAAATTGTCCAAAGGGTGTAAAAAATAATTTGTAGCGCAGTAGCATTGCCTGGTTTTCCTGTGGGCAACATATTGATTCCTGCTTTTTGATAATCGTTGTGCATCATCCAGCCAATGGCCCAAAAATGGGGGAACTGCCAAAAAAACTGTATCATAAACAAAATACCCGATTCTAAGCCAAAACTCCCCGTTGCAGAAACCCAACCTAACATAAAAGGAATGGCTCCTGGAATAGCCCCAACAAATACTGATAGTGGCGTTACGGTTTTGAGTGGCGTATAAGCGCAGGTGTAAAGAAATACCGAAATGGCACCAAACATGGCGGTTTTGGGATTGAGTGAATACAACATTCCTAGTCCCAAAATGAGTAGCGTAAGTGCAATCCCAAATGCCACTTGAACCGACATTCTTCCCGCAGGAATAGGACGGTTTTGTGTGCGCATCATTTTGGCATCAATTTCTTTTTCTATGATTTGATTAAACGCATTTGAAGCGCCTGCCAATCCATAACCTCCAGCAGAAAGCAATAAAATATGCCACATACTTGGCGATGGCACTGCCAACAAATAGCCTGCCAATGAAGAAAATACCACACTTAACGTTAGCCGTGCTTTGGTAAGCAACAGCACATCTGAGATGAGAAGCGAAAGCGTAGGCGATTTTTGGGTGTCTGCAAGCATATTGCAATTCTACATTTAGAATGCAAAGATACTGTACAAAAGCAGGTTACGCAATGTTAATAGTTCAAAACAGACA
>CATIMP010000047.1 GCA_949528465.1 Bacteroidota bacterium
ACTCTGGATATTGCCTGCGCCATAATCAATAATGACTACTTTCATAGCTGACCTTTAGTTGATGGTAATATTAGTTTATCCGCATCGCGTTTGATGGCCATTTTTATCGCTTTGGCAAACGCTTTAAAAATCGCTTCAATTTTGTGGTGTTCGTTGTGTCCTTCCGCCTTGATGTTAAGGTTGGCTTTGGCACCATCAGCAAAGGATTTAAAGAAATGGAAAAACATTTCTGTAGGCATTTTCCCAATCATTTCACGTTTAAACTTTGCATCCCACATGAGCCACGCGCGTCCACCAAAATCAATGGCAACTTGCGCCAAACAATCGTCCATAGGCAAACAAAAACCATAGCGTTCCATGCCAAGTTTATTACCTAAAGCCTGCCCAAAAGCCTCACCTAAGGCAATTGCTGTATCCTCAATCGTATGGTGTTCATCAACTTCCAAATCACCTTTAGTAGTTAATGTAATATCAACACCGCCGTGGCGTGCTAACTGGTCTAACATGTGATCGAAAAAGACAATTCCGGTGTCTATAGTGCTTTGTCCAGTACCGTCCAAATTGAGTTCTATTTGGATGTCCGTTTCTTTTGTAGTACGCACATGTGTAGCACGTCTCTCTCCTGCTTTTAAAAGGGTATAAACCCCTTCCCAAGATTGCGTTTGCAATGAAATAACCGCTTGCAGTTCCGCAGAAATATCTTGAGCCATACGTGTGTCGTATTGCAACAAAATTCCTTTTGCACCAAGATTTTGCGCCAATTCCATATCGCTTGTTCTATCTCCAATCACAAAAGAATTTGCCAAATCATATTCGGCATTGTTCAAATATGCCGTCAACATTCCTGTTTTGGGCTTACGTGTGGGTGCATTGTCCTCGGGCATGCTTTTGTCAATGTATATTTCATCAAAGACAATCCCTTCGTTTTTAAGAGATGTTAGCATAAAATCATGTGTGGGCCAAAAAGTTTCTTCAGGAAAACTTCCTGTACCCAACCCGTCCTGATTGGTAACCATGACCAATTCATAATCCATTTCCTTGGCAATACGTCCTAAATATTGAAACACGCCTGGAAAGAATTCGAGTTTGTTTAATGCATCTAACTGATAGTCTTTTGGCTCCAACGCCAAGGTTCCATCTCTATCTATAAATAATACTTTTTTCATACGGCTAATGATTTACATGCTGCAATGAGTTTGTCATTTTCTTGTGGTGTACCCACGCTAATTCGGATGCAGTTTTCGCAATTTTCTTGCGAAGAACGATCCCGAGTAACAATATGTAGGGCCAACAGTTCTTTGTATCGTTTTGCGGCATCGTCAACTTTAATAAGTAGAAAATTGGCATCTGATGGGTATATTTCGACTACCCACGAAAAAGCGTTTAATTCTTGCGCCAACCGCTTCCGTTCCGAGATACTTGCTGCAATTTGTGCATTTACTGTTTTTGTGTCACGAAGGGCTTCCATGGCATTTTGCTGACTAAGAATGTTGATGTTATATGGTGGTTTGATGCGCTTTAACAAAGCAATAATTTCAGTACTGGCAATGGCAATTCCCAAACGCAAGCCCGCTAAACCAAAAGCTTTGGAAAGCGTTTGCGTTACGATTAGATTTGGATACTCGTAAAGTTTTTCCGACCAACTTGGAAAATCAGTAAAGTCAATATAAGCTTCATCTATAACAACAATTCCATTAAAATTTTCCAGTAACATTTGAATATCATCTGGATTGAACGCATTTCCGCTTGGGTTGTTTGGACTACAAAAGAAGATTGCTTTTGTATTAGGTGTTACTGCAGCAAGAATTTCTTTAGGTTTAAGCTGGAAACGCGCATCAAGAGGCACTTTAATCATACCTACGCTGTTGATGTCAGCCAATACCGCATACATGCCGTAGGTTGGTGGTACAATTATTATTTCGTCCTTATAGGGTATGCAGAACGCTCTGACAATAAGATCTAAAACTTCATCGCTTCCATTTCCAATTAAAAGTTGGTCTTCATTACACCCACGAAGGTTAGCAATGACATTTTTTAATGCTGTTTGATTCGGATCTGGATAACGATTTACAGCAGTGGCATTGGGGTTTTCGTTGGCGTCTAAAAACGTCCACTCCCCTTCCGTAGCGGTAAAGGTATCCCGTGCCGAAGTGTAGGGCTTTAATGCCAACATTTCGGGGCGTGCCCATTGCGATAAATCGAAATTCTTAGCCATTGTTTAAATCATTTAAACGAAGGGTTACAGCGTTTTTGTGTGCAAATAGCCCTTCTGCCTCTGCCATAGCCTCTATACTTGGCCCTAATTTTTGAATACCCGTTGCACTAATGCGCTGATAGGTAATCGCTTTCGTAAATGCATCGAGATTTACGCCGCTATATTGTTTGGTATAGCCGTTGGTAGGAAGTGTGTGATTCGTGCCAGAAGCATAATCACCAGCACTCTCAGGCGTGTAATTCCCAATAAATACCGAACCTGCATTTAGAATACCATCAACAAAAACAGCCTCGTTTTCGGCACAAACAATATAGTGTTCAGGGCCATAGCTATTGATAAAATCCAAGGCCGTTACTTCGTTGTCAAAATATACCGCTAAAGAATTGTCAAGTGCCTTTTCTGCAATTTCCTTTCGAGGTAAGCGTTGTAATTGTTTTTGTAACTCCTCTTGTACAGATTTAATTAAAGGTTTATCTGTTGCAACCAAAATAACTTGACTGTCTACGCCGTGTTCGGCTTGTGAAAGTAAGTCCGCTGCTACATAGGCAGGATTTGCTGAAGTATCTGCAACAACCAACAGTTCTGACGGCCCAGCCGGCATATCGATTGCCGTTTGATATTGCGTCGCTTTTTGTTTTGCAACGGTGACAAATTGATTACCGGGACCAAAAATTTTATACACTTTCGGAATAGATGCTGTTCCAAATGTCATGGCTGCAATAGCCTGAATACCGCCTATTTGCGCAACTATGGTAACACCACATTTAAATGCTGCATAACGAATCGCTGCAGGGATACCTGATGCGCTTGGCGGTGTGCAAAGCACAATTTGTTGGCAACCTGCAATCTGAGCAGGAATGGCAAGCATCAGTACTGTTGAAAATAATGGCGCTGTGCCACCAGGAATATATATCCCAACTTTTTCGATAGGCTTTTTGGCCTGCCAACACGAAACACCCTCCATTGTTTCAATGCGTACTGGAGTTGTTACTTGTGCGTTGTGGAAAGCATAAATATTAGCGTATGCAACATCAATGGCATTAACAAGTTCAGGAGCCAATTCGCTTTTCGCCTTTGACAAATCTTCTTGTGGCGTGATAAAATCAGCTACCGCAACCTTATCAAATTTCTGACTATACGATCGTGCAGCCGTGTCGCCATTTGCTTTAACTGCAGCAAAAACCTCGTCAACAATAGGCGCAACCGCAGCAAAATCCGCCGTTGGGCGTTTTGTCAACGATTCCCAATTATTCCGATCTGGATTACTAACAATACGCATTACTGAATCATTCGTTCGATTGGACATACTAAAATATCACGGGCACCTGCCGCTTTTAACTCATCTACCATTTCCCAAAATGTGTTTTTGTTCACAACAGAGTGCAACGAACTCCATCCTTCTTCTACTAATGGCATCACGGTTGGGCTTTTGAGTACAGGTAGTATATTTGAAATTTGAGCAATAGCATCGTTTGGAACGTTCATAATCACATAACGTGAGTTTTTACCTGCCAATACCGCACGAATACGAAACAAAAGGGTTTCAAGAAGTTCCTTTTTCACATCGGACAAGTCGTTACCACTAACCAAAACAGCTTCAGACTTAAACATAACCTCAACCTCTTTAAGGTTGTTTTTAAATAAGGTAGATCCGCTAGAAACAATATCACAGATAGCATCTGAAAGTCCAATGTTTGGTGCAATTTCTACCGAGCCATTAATGATGTGTAAATCAGCTTCGATACCCCATTTTGAAAGGTATTTTTGTACGGTTTTTGGATAAGAGGTAGCAATGCGTTTTCCTGCTAAATCTTCAATACCGTTGTATGCCGCTTCTTTAGGAACTGCCATAGAAACACGGCATTTTGAGAAGCCTAAATTTTCCAATATGCTAATATCTTCGCCTTTTTCAATCAATAGATTTTCTCCAATAATAGCCAAATCTACTACTCCATCACGGAGGTACTGTGGAATGTCTCCATTGCGTAAATAGTAAATTTCCATCGGGAAATTTGACGCAGTGGTTTTGAGTTGGTCTTTTCCATTATTGATGGAAATACCACAATCCTTGAGTAATTTCAAAGAATCTTCATTAAGTCTTCCTGACTTTTGAATGGCAATACGTATGTTCTCTTTCTTCATAATTGATACAAAAAAACCCGTTTGAGTTGCTTCAAACGGGTTAGTCGGTTATGGATACACCTTACCTAGTTCGTTTGAAACGATGACTTTACGTGGTGGTGTGTATGTGTTGTTTTCATTTAGATGCAAATATCGAACTTTTTTTTAAAATCTTACTGATTTCCTAAAATTAGTGGTAACCCATCTTTTCCATTACCTACAATCACTACTTTAGAATTTGGTGATTCGGCAAGTTTTAGCGTGGCTTCGATTCCTTTTTCTTTAAGAATATTTGGTGTAAGCGATGCCGCTAAAATACGGTTTGCTATCGCCTTTCCTTCTGCATCAATACGTACTTTCTCAGCTTCTTGACGTGCTTTTTCTAATCGGAATTCATATTCCAATGATTCTTGTTCTTGCGTAAGCTTACGCTGAATAGCTTCTTTAATTGATTTCGGAAGCGTAACATCACGAACCAAAACCGAGTTTAGTTGAACGTGTTGTTCTTCTACTTTTCGCTTGGTTTCTTCAAAAATTTCATTTTGAATGGCATCCCGTTTTGTAGAGTATAATTGCTCTGGTGTATAGCGTCCAATTACTGAACGTGCCACCGCACGAATTTCAGGCGCAATAACAATGCTAAGATAATTTTCCCCTTTGGTTTTGTGCAGTAAGGCCAACTCGTCAAGTTTTGGCTGATACAATACCGAAACATCCAACGATATTTCTAAGCCATTAGAAGAAAGTACACGCATGCCGCTTTCAAATTCTTCCTGTTGTTTAATATTGTAAATATACACGCGATTCCAAGGTGCAATGATGTGGAAACCTTCACTTAAAGGCGCTTTGTCAGTAACAACACCCCCTCCGAAAGTTTTAAATAATACTCCTGCTTCACCAGAACCGATGTTCACAGAGGATTTTGCAATAAAAATAATACTTACTATAATGATGACTACTACAGGTAGTCCGAGTTTTGGAATTTTATTCATGATATAAAAGTTAGGTTAACATACCGCCGTCCACGTTTAAGACTTGTCCCGTAATGTACGAAGATAAATCGGAGGCTAAAAATAAACAAGCGTTAGCAACATC
>CATIMP010000048.1 GCA_949528465.1 Bacteroidota bacterium
ATAGAAAGCGGATCTATGGCAATCGGACAGGCTTCTACACAAGCATTGCAGGACGTACATGCCCATAATTCCTCCCTTGAAATATAGTTGTCTAATAATGTGTTTTTATTGGGGACTTCGCCTTTGTTTAAAGAAGAACCTATCTCAGTAAGTCTATCGCGCGTATCCATCATAATCTTACGCGGAGATAATAGTTTACCCGTTTGATTCGCAGGACATTCATCCGTACAGCGACCACATTCAGTACACGAATACGCATTCATAAGCTGTACCCAATTTAAATCGGTAACGTCTGCTGCACCAAAAGTAGTAGGAGCTGCATCTGTAGCAGGAGCAGCATAGGGATCTGCTTCTGGGTCTAACATCAACTTTACTTCATTGGTTACCGCTTCCATATTTGAAAGTTCGCCTTGAGGTGATAACTTGGCAAAATAGGTGTTGGGGAAAGCAAGAATAATATGTAGGTGCTTGGAATAATATAAATAATTCAAAAACAGTAAGATACCGCTGATATGTAACCACCACGTTGTGCGCTCAATAGCAATAACTTGTTGTGCCGTCATCCCGTCAAAAAGGGGAAGTAACAACTGACTAACTGGAAAACTTCCCGCCAATATATAATGTTCATCTTGCGCTACCGTTTGCAGCCAATAGTCGGATGCATTCATGGTTAAAAACAATCCCATAAGTACAACTTCGGCATATAAAATAATATCTGCATCCCATTTGGGCCAGCCTTTCATTTCAGGTTTCCAAAAGCGTTTGATACGAACAACATTTCGACGTGTCCAAAAGAAAAACACACAGATTAATACAAGAGCTGCAAAAATTTCAAAAGTGAAAATAAGCACATCATATACACCCCCTAAATAGGGTGCAAAAACGCGATGCGTTCCTAAAAATCCGTCAAGGATAATTTCGAGTAGTTCAATATTAATTACCACAAAACCTACATATACAATGACATGAAGTGCGCCAGAAAGTGGTTTGCGCACCATTTTAGATTGTCCAAGCGCAATGCGTGCCATATGCAACCACCGTTTTTTGGGTTGATCTGATCTATTCGTAGCATTTCCTAATTTGATGTTCCGAATAATACGACGAACGTTTCGTGTAAAGAGTCCAACCAAAACAACAAACAAAACTGCAAAAGCAATATTAGGAATGTACGCAGTCATTGCTACTTAGATGTTTTGGGTTCTTGATAGGTTTTATTCTTTTTACCAAACAACGAAAAATGAACGTAGCGTTTTGGGTTTAGGCGTAAATCTTCAAGTAGCAATTGTGCTTGATTACTGGTTTGATTTAGTGCATTAATAAGCGAATCGCTATGAATCAATTTGCCAAGTGACCCTTCTCCAGCACTGATTTTGGAAGTAATAAGTGCAAGGTCATTAGATGTTTGCTGTAGCGAACGAATGGTTTCACCCAAAGGTGCTTGTTGCAATGAGTCTGTTATAGCAACAGCGTTTGCAGAAGCGCGTTCTAAAGAAGCAAAGGTTTTATTTAGCGTTCCATCAGAGGAATTTAAATTTTTGTCCAATGATGTTGTAAGAGTGGCCAATGCTGCTGTGGTCGCGTTAAAATGATCTATGGATTGACGTAACGCTTCTTGACGTTGCGTGTCAAGTACATTTGTAAAAGCAATGAGAACCGAATCTGCATGAACAATCATGCTTTCAATTTTTTCTTGAAGGGGCGAAAGTTTCTCGTTTACCAAATCGGTTAGACCGGGTGCAACACTAGTTTGCAAGGTATCGCGGTGTGCTGCTAAGGCTGCGTTATCAAAAGCAGGAACAACAGCAAGTGCTTTTCCACCGATCAATCCTGATTCATAGATTTGAGCAATGCTATTTTTTGAAAAAGGAAAATCATTTTCTACTCGAAACGTAACAAGAATTTTGGCCGATGGTTGCAATAATTCACTTGATTCTACAGCACCCACCGTGTATCCATTTATGGTTACTGGAGTTCCGTTTACAAGACCTTCAGTATTATCATAAACGCCATAAAACACTCTGTCAGATACAAAAACATCGTTCGATTTTAGGTAGCTAAAGCCAATGAGGAATAAGGCTATCCCAAAAATGAAAAGCAATGCAGTTTTTACTTCGTTAGAAAAATTCACTTGGCAGCAATTTGTTTCAAAAATAAGCAATATTTGTGGAGCGCAAACACCTTATTTAGATTTCATTTCAGGAGTTATTGACACTTCCTCTGTATTCTTAAAAGCCTTAACATACGCACCTCTATATCCTTTTGCCTTGGCTTTTTTTACAGCACTCTCTGCCGTTTTATGCGACGAAAAACTGCCGTAATAATACCTGTACAAACTCCCTTTTTTTATACGAGTTATAGGGGAAAGTCCTCTAAAATTATAGGACTTGGTTTCAATTTTTTTGGTGCTAGCAGCAATTTGAATTCGATAAATAAATGAGGGTGAAGGGGTTTGAGAGCTTGATGTACTTTGTTTTGGCGCATCATCCATAACAAGACCAGTGAATAAGGTTCCGTCTAATGATGATTTGTATTTCATAATTGCATTTGCAATCGAGCGACTAATCTCATTTTGACCGCGCTTGGAATTAAGATAGGCACCCTCTTTAGAATTGGTTAAAAAGCCTGTTTCTACAAGAACACTTGGCATATACGTATTTCGAAGTACCAAAAAACCTGCTTGTTTTACGGTGCGATTTTTACGTTTTAGGTTTTTCACAAAACTCTGTTGAATATAATTCGCTGCTTCAATACTTTGGTTTAAATAATCTTCTTGCATCAACACCAAGCTAATCACTGATTCGGGATTATTGGGGTCAAATCCATCGTACTCTTTTTCATAATCTTCTTCCAAAAAAATTACAGCGTTCTCTTTTTGAGCAATACGAAAATTGTCATTATTACGGTGTAGACCTAAAACAAAAGTCCCTGCTCCATATGCATTTGAGTTGTGTGCATCGCAATGAATAGAAACAAATAAATCTGCTTTTGCCTTATTGGCAATATTAGCTCGACCATTTAGTGTAATATAACGATCAGATGTACGTGTGTAAACCACTTTTACGCCCTTTTCTCTTTTGAGCAGCGACCCTGTTTTTAGCGCTATGGCAAGGGAAATCTTTTTTTCAAAATAATTATTTCCGCGATTACCCGGGTCTTTTCCACCGTGCCCCGCATCGAGAACTACAGTAAAAGGCTTGTCATTTTGGGCATGCAATTTGCAAGGATACACAAAACCTAGGAGTGCAAATAAGAACGCGAATAATATGAGGCGCATAGTGGATAAAATATATGTATTTTTGACCCCAAACAAGTTGAAGTCCTTGTCAAAAATAAGACAATATTCTGGTATGCCCTTTTTTGCGCCACTACTTTGCGCAATCATGTTTCTGTGTGGTGTTGTAAATGCCCAAGAAGTTACTGCGGTTTTAGATTCGATTCCACAAGAAACACAAGATTCAATTCAAGAAAAAGAGCCGATACTTTTAGATAAAATTAAACGTCATGCAGATGGTTATATGGTTATTGATCGTAATGACAATAAATTATATATGTATGATGGCGCAGAACTTTATTATCAAGACATTGAGCTAAAGTCGGGGGTTATTGTTTTAGACTACAAAACCAATGAAGTAACCGCTGGGCGTATAAAAGATTCCCTCGGCGCTCTGGTACAGACGCCATCGTTTAAACAAGGCAGCGATGAAGTTTTCCCAGACTCTATTCGGTTTAATTTTAAAACCAAAAAAGCCATTATCTGGAATTCCAGAAGTGAGCAGCAAGGAATGAACGTAAAAGCGAGCGCTACCAAAAAACAGAACGACTCGGTCTATTATTTGCGTAATGCAAAAATAACTACCGCAGAAAATGTTGATGATCCCGAGTATTATATTCGCGTGCGAACGGCAAAATTTGTACCGCAAAAGAAGATGGTTGCAGGGCTGAGCAATATGTACATTGCAGACGTTCCAACGCCGCTATTTTTACCATTTGCCTATTTTCCTATGACGCAAAAACGTGCTACGGGATTTTTATTTCCAACAATAGGTGAAAACTTTAATCGTGGATATTTTTTGCAAAACGGCGGTTATTATTTTGTGCTTTCAGATAATTTGGATGTAGCCCTAATGGGTGATTATTACACCAATGGCAGTTATGGTTTTCGATTAGAAAATAATTATTATAAACGTTATAAATACAGAGGTAGTTTTGCCTTTAGGTATGAAAATTTAATCAATGGAGAGCGTGGGCTTCCGAATTACAGCAAATCCACTATTTTTAATTTACGCTGGTCACACAGCAAAGACGGCAAGTCTAATCCAAATAGTAGGTTTTCGGCTTCTGTAAATCTTGGAACAAGCTCATACTTTAGAGAGTCTTTGAATCAAATCAACACCAATAATTTCTTAAACAACACGCTTAATTCGTCCGTTTCTTATTCAAAAACGTTTCCAAAATATCCATCCGTAAATCTATCGGTTTCGGCAACCCACAGTCAAAATACACAAACTAAATCAGTGAACATGACCTTGCCATCGCTAACAGCAAACATGGAACGTATCTATCCGTTTGCCAAACGAAATGGCATTAAAAAGGGAATACTGCAAAACATCAATTTTCAGTATACCATGCGAGGGGACAATCGCATTAATAGCACTGATGACATTATTGCAGCAAAAGGACTTTTTTATGGTGCCAAATCTGGAATGAAACACAGTCTCCCCATAGCGACAAACTTTAAAATTGCAAAGCATTTTAATCTTGCTGTAGGGGGGAATTACAGCGAGGTATGGACCAATCAAACCATTAAGAAAAATGATTATGACGTAATGCTGGATGCACTTCCCGAACAAGATACAATTAAGGGCTTTGATCGATTTGCGCAATATAATTTTAATGCTGCAATCAACACAACGCTTTATGGTGTTTTTAATTTTAAGGAAGACAAGAAAATACAAAGCATTCGTCATGTGATAAATGCAAGTGCCAGTTACAGCAACAGTCCTAGTTTTGAACAGTATTACGATGAATATATCATTGACGCAGAAGGTACTACGAGAGAGTATACGCGCTTTGACGGAGGCTTATATGGAAGGCCTGGCAATCGAAAATCCAGCGCTATTGGGTTTACTTTACGAAATACCTTAGAAGCAAAGGTTAAAGACAAAGATTCTACCAAAACAGAGCTTAAGAAAATCAAAATTCTAAACAACCTAAACTTTTCTACAAACTATAATATTACAGCTGATTCTCTTAGATGGAGCCCTGTTCGAATGACTACGGTAATTCCTATTTTAGACAACAAATTAAACATAAACGTTGGTGCTACTTTCGACCCCTATGCAATAGATGACGAAGGCAAGCGAATCAATACGTTTAATATTCAAAATGGTGGACCTCTTTTTAGAATGACAAGTGCAAACATCAACTGGGGACACACATTTAAGAGTGGAGGAAATAATAAGCGTACTTCAAAAGAAAGCTCAACTCCCATCCCTGGTTTAGACAATAACAGAGCAATTGATGACCAGTCGGGGCGTTTTAATATCATTGATGAGGATGAACCCGAAGAAACAGAAAAAACAAAATCAGGACTTTATACCACTGACATTCCATGGAGCATAAATGTCAGGCATAGTTTTACGTATTCTAATCGAAGGCAGGAACGACAAATAAGTAATAATTCGCTAATGGCATCTGCCAATGTATCGCTTACTCCAAAGTGGAAAGTGAATGTTTCGTCGGGATATGATTTTAAAAACAAAGGGGTTACGTTTACCAATTTGGGTATAGATCGCGATTTGGACAGTTGGAACATGAACATATCATGGACGCCGTTTGGCTATCGCCAATCGTGGTATTTCTTTATTGGTGTAAAATCGGGAATGTTGCGTGACTTAAAATACGATAAACGGAGAGAGCCAGACAAAAGACTTTAATTTTATACAATGAAAAAAATAATCAAAACAGCAGAAGCACCGCTTCCTATTGGACCTTACAATCAAGCAGTTTTAAAAGGCAATACACTTTATGCGAGTGGGCAAATTGCTGTCGATCCATCAACTAACGTGCTAATAGGCGGAGATATCAAAGCTGAAACCAAACAAGTAATGGAAAATTTAGCTGCTGTACTTCGTGCGGCTGACATGGATTTTTCACAAGTAGTGAAGTGCAGTATCTTTATTTCAGACATGAATGATTTTAGCGAAATTAATCAAGTATACGGTGCGTATTTTAACGACGAAACAGCACCTGCAAGAGAAACGGTTCAAGTATCTGTATTACCTAAAAATGTAAATGTTGAGATTTCGCTAATTGCGATAGCTTAA
>CATIMP010000049.1 GCA_949528465.1 Bacteroidota bacterium
ATACCGTTAACGTTATATGAAATGATTTGCATGCTTGCTAAAATACAAACTAAGGAATGAAATTTGTGTATATTTGATATAACTAAATCTTATAATCATGAATAAAGTACTTATTGTTTGTTTTCTTATTATTGGTGTTTTCTGTGGGTATGCGCAGGAAAATGAAGAAGATGTCACCAAGGTTGAAGTCGTAAATCAATATGAGGAAGTAGAAATCCTTGAAAAAAATGAAATTCGGCTTAATGCGCTTGATTTAATTGTACATCCCGCGCTAAGTTTAAGCTACGAAAGGCTTGTTAATGAGTCCAACGGCTATGGTATTTCGTTATTTGCGAATTTCGGAGACGACAACACAACCTATCAGAATTTTTCAGTTACGCCCTATTACCGATTCTATTTTTTGAACAGAAAAGACTATGGTGCTAGTGGTCTTTTTGTTGAAGCATTTACTTCATTTTCATCTGTTGATTTTGATAAAAATAAAGATACGAACTCTAATAAATTCCAGTTTTCAATGGGTGTAGCGTTGGGTAAAAAATGGGTGAACCGCAACGGATTTACTTTTGAACTATTTGCTGGAGTAGGGCGTTACTTTATCGACAACGGAGCAGATGACTATGGCCATCCTGAAGCTCATGGGCGTTTTGGCATATCGATTGGAAAACGCTTTTAGCAGTCATAACAACACATTCTCGATACAAGTTTTACGCATTTCATTCGTAAAATTCACTCGAACTGACAGCGTTTTTTATATTCCCTTAAGCCATGTTTGAAAAGCGGTCGCTTCGCTGATTTTTGCTTTTGCTTCAGCTAAACTCAGGCGTTCTTGCGCCATAGTATCACGATGCCGAATGGTTACCGTTTGGTCTTCTAAAGTTTGATGATCTACCGTAATGCAAAACGGCGTTCCAAGCGCATCTTGCCTGCGATAACGACGGCCTACAGCATCCTTTTCGTCATAGGCAACTGACATGTCCCATTTTAATTCGTTGATAATGTCTTTTGCGATAGTTGGTAAGCCATCTTTTTTTACCAATGGCAATACGGCTACTTTGGTGGGTGCTACTACAGCGGGTAAGCGTAAAACCGTTCTACTTGAGCCATCTTCAAGTGTTTCTTCTTGCAATGCATTTGAAAATACTGCCAAAAACAATCGGTCTAAGCCAATTGAAGTTTCCAACACATAAGGCACATAATTTTCTTGTCGCTCAGGATCAAAATACTGTAGTTTTTTGCCTGAAAATTCCTCGTGGCTGCTCAAGTCAAAGTCTGTTCGGGAATGAATGCCCTCTAACTCTTTAAATCCAAATGGAAATCTAAATTCAATGTCACAAGCGGCATCGGCGTAGTGTGCCAATTTTTCGTGGTCGTGAAAACGGTAATTCTCTACTCCTAATCCCAACGAATGATGCCATTTGAGGCGCGTTTCTTTCCAGTGGGCATACCACTCCTTTTGAGTTCCGGGAGGAATAAAAAACTGCATTTCCATCTGTTCAAACTCACGCATACGGAAAATAAACTGGCGTGCAACGATTTCATTGCGGAACGCTTTCCCCGTTTGGGCAATACCAAATGGCAGTTTCATGCGCCCTGTTTTTTGCACATTTAA
>CATIMP010000050.1 GCA_949528465.1 Bacteroidota bacterium
CTGCAAAGCGTGCTGGAAATGAGTTTTTGTTCCAGATGCAAGCCATGACCAACATTGAAGTACTCAATGGCTATGAGGTGAAAAAGATAGTTACGGCTTTTCCGCATTGCTTTAATACGCTAAAAAATGAATATCCAGGCTTGGGCGGAAGCTATGAAGTTGTGCATCACACACAGTTTTTAAAGCAGTTACTCAAAGAAAGAAAATTAAAAGTGGAAGGCGGTTCGTTTAAAGGAAAACGCATCACCTTTCACGATCCGTGTTATTTGGGTAGAGCGAATAACGAGTACGAAGCGCCACGAGCTGTTTTATCGAAACTTGAAAGCGAGCTTATTGAAATGAAAAGCTGCAAAGCGAAAGGGCTTTGCTGTGGAGCAGGCGGCGCGCAAATGTTTAAAGATGCCGAGCCAGGAAATAAAGAAGTCAATATTGAACGTACCGAGCAAGCCTTGGCAACAAAACCCGATATTATTGCGGCAGGCTGCCCATTTTGTAACACCATGATGACAGACGGTGTGAAAAATAAGGAGCAAGAGAGCAAGGTTGCCGTTATGGATATTGCAGAACTTTTAGAACAGGCACAAGACCTATAATATGTTTGTACCCTTTGAAGAATTAGATAATGAAGCACGTGTATGGGTTTATCCAGCAAGTCGCTCCTTTACTGACACTGAAGTAGTTGAAATTTCCCAAAAACTAGAAGCCTTTTTGATGCAATGGACAGCGCATGGTTCATCGCTAAACGCAAGTTTTTCGATGCCTTACAAGCGATTTATTGTTATCGCTTTAGACGAAAATACACAATCCGCTACGGGATGTTCCATTGATGCCTCGGTGCGTATCATTCAAGAACTAGAAAAAACCTACAACGTAGTTCTCCTTGATAAAATGAACATTAGCTTTAAGCAAGGTGAATACATTACCTACAAATCAATTGCTGATTTTAAGGCAATGGTAAAGAGCAAATCCGTTTCAGAAAACACGCTTGTCTTTAACAATCTTGTACTAAACAAAGACGAATTTTTAAGCGAGTGGGAAGTTCCCGCAAAAGACAGTTGGCACGCACGCTATTTTTAGCCTACCTTTAGGTTATGCTTCGTGCCTTTTTAGTGCTATTTTTTATCCCTGCTTTTTTGTACGCTCAGGAGCAGCAACAATGGGTAAATAGTATTTATACCAAAATGTCCCTTGACCAAAAAATTGGTCAGCTTTTTATGGTAATGGCGTTTCCTGATGGAAATTTGACAAACCAACAGAACACGATTTACCAGATACAAAAACTACATATTGGCGGAGTTTTATTTTCAAAAGGGTCGTCAATCAAACAACTACAAGACACAAAACGGTATCAGCGTTTTTCAGAAACACCATTGCTAGTTGCTGCTGATGCGGAGTGGGGTATGGCAATGCGATTGCAAGATGTTTCGCCTTATCCATATGCGATGACATTGGGCGCACTACCCAACGATGAATTGGTTTATGCACTTGCCAAACAACTGGGAACGCGAAAACGCAAAATGGGTGTGCACGTTTCTTTTGCGCCTGTGGCAGATGTAAATACCGAAGCGGACAACCCCATTATTGGCGTTCGTGCATTTGGTGACAATCCTATTCGCGTAGCTAAAAAAACACAAGCCTTTATGGAAGGATTGCAAGACGCTGGCGTAATTGCAGTTGCTAAACATTTTCCCGGTCATGGCGCATCAACTGCCGATTCACATAAAACACTCCCACGAATAAATCGCTCCAAAAAAGCATTGGATAGCATAGATTTAGCTCCATTCAAACACTTGATTTCAAGAGGGTTAAAAGGAATTATGGTAGGTCATCTCGATGTTCCAGCACTTGATGATATTGTTTTTCCAGTATCGACTTCAAAAATAGTAGTAACTCAATTGTTGCAACAACAATTGGGCTTTAACGGACTTATTTTTACCGATGCATTGGATATGAAAGGAATTACCGCAGCTGTTGATTCCCCTGCCTTAGCCGCTTTTTTGGCGGGAGCAGATGTATTGGTTATGCCGTTGCAACTAGAAAAAGCGATTTCAGCAATCAAAACGAGTTATGCCAACGGAGAGATTACGGCAGCGCGATTATCACACTCTGTAAAGAAGATTCTGAATGCAAAATACGCCTTAGGATTACATCAGAGCAAATCGGTTAAAACGACTGGAAATCCATTGAAAACCACGTTTTATGACACCTATTTACGAAAGCAAATTGCGGAGCAAAGTATTGTGGAGGTACACGCCCAAAAGGATGCATTTCCATTACAAAAAGATACAACTGTGCACTACGTATCCCTTGGGAAACCGTCGTCAAACGATTTTTTATACGCTTTGCGAGAGCAAACAACGACCATTCAAATTCTTAAAAACTCGCTTAAAACAACTGAATTGACAGGGAAAGTTATTGTGGTTGGTGTTCATTCTAACACCTCTTCCCCGTGGACGAATCAATCCCTTTCAGACAGCGATATTGCTGTTCTAAAATACCTACAGACATATCCAAATGTTCATGTGGTGCTTTTTGCAAAACCGTATGTGCTTTCGCAACTTCCAAACCTATCTTCTTTTGCAAGCGTGCTATTGGCGCATGAGCAGCAAACCGCATTTGCCAATGCGGCTGCACGGCTGCTTTTTGGTGAAATGCATGCTTTGGGCGTTTTGCCTTCATATATTGAAAGGTGATTTGGAAGATTTATGCGCGTTTAAAGAGCCGTCAGTTTGAGTGAATTCTACAAATATATATGCGTAAAATTTGTATCGAAAACGGATGTTTTTAAAGTGAATACTTCTCGATACATCCCAACAATTTGTTGGGCTACTCGAAGTGACCTTAAATTGTGGAGTAAAACAAAAGTAATTCAATACACATTTACGATTTTACACGTCAATCTTTTCCCATACTTTTGTGATATGCGAATAAAATTTCATTCCCTAAAAAATCACCGCTTCGTATGAAAATTGCTATAGTTTGTTATCCCACTTATGGGGGTAGTGGTGTTGTGGCTACCGAGCTTGGTATTTCCTTAGCCGATAGAGGTCACGAAGTCCATTTTGTCAGTTACAAACAGCCTGTGCGTTTGCAGTCCTTAGCAGGAAACCTTCACTTCCATGAAGTGCATGTGCCCA
>CATIMP010000051.1 GCA_949528465.1 Bacteroidota bacterium
CAAACTTAAATTTGAGCATATAGAAAAGCATTAGTGATACACCCACAAGCATGCCACTAATAGCACCTTCTTTATTTACACGTTTCGAAAATATTCCCAAGAGTATTGCAGGAAAAAACGAAGATGCCGCCAGCCCAAAAGCAAGTGCTACTGTAGCCGCAACAAAACCGGGAGGGTTAATACCAAAATACCCTGCCAAACAAACGGCTGCTGTAGCAGCAATACGAGCAGCAATGAGCTCCCCTTTATCTGAAATATTAGGCATTATCATTTTTTTGAGTAGGTCGTGCGATACTGCCGATGAAATCACCAATAGTAGTCCTGCTGCCGTTGAGAGCGCTGCAGCCAAAGCTCCTGCGGCCAATAAGGCAATTACCCAATTGGGCAGGTTGGCAATCTCAGGATTTGCCAAAACCATAATATCTACATCTACATCTAATTCATTTGTTGCTGCCTCCGCCGTGTATTGAATTAGTCCGTCGTTGTTTTTATCTTGAAAACCAAGCAGCCCTGTAGTTTCCCATTTTTCAAACCAGTATGGCATTTGATCATAAGGCTTATTGCTGACGGTTTCGATAAGATTGGTCCTCGAAAACACGGCAATCGCAGGGGCTGTTGTGTATAAGATGGCAATAAATAAAAGCGCCCAACCGGCAGACTTGCGCGCATCGCTAACCTTTTTAACGGTAAAAAAACGTACAATTACATGCGGTAGCCCAGCCGTTCCTACCATTAGTGCCATGGTAATACAAAAGACATCAAACAGCGACTTGCTTCCAGAAGTGTATTCATGAAAACCCAACTCTTTGTGAAGCCCATCTAATTTGTCTAGAAGATAAACCCCTTCGGAATCGGTACCGCCAAACCCAAGTTGTGGAATAACATTTCCAGTTACCAAAAACGAAATGAAAACCGCAGGTACCATAAAGGCAAATATTAGTACGCAGTATTGCGCTACCTGGGTGTACGTGATACCTTTCATCCCGCCGAGTACAGCATAAAATAAAACAATTCCCATTCCGATAAGGACACCACTTACAATATTTACTTCTAAATATCTTGAGAAAACGACCCCAACTCCTCGCATTTGCCCAGCGATATAGGTAAACGAGACAATCAATGCGCAAAAAACGGCTACAGAACGAGCTGTGTTGGAATAATATCTGTCTCCGATAAAATCGGGAACAGTAAACTTTCCAAATTTTCGCAAGTAAGGGGCTAAAAGTAATGCCAAAAGCACGTATCCTCCTGTCCAACCCATTAAATATACAGAGCCATCATATCCACTAAATGATATAATCCCCGCCATTGAAATGAATGATGCAGCAGACATCCAGTCGGCTGCTGTTGCCATGCCATTTGCAATGGGGTGCACCCCGCCACCGGCTACATAAAATTCTTTTGTAGATGCTGCCCGTGACCAAATCGCAATCCCTATGTATAGTGAAAAACTTAAACCTACCGCAATCCAAATCCAATATTGAAGTTCCATTTAGCTGTCCTTTTTAAGTTTTGCATCTAAGCGATTCATTAGGAAAATATAGGTGAAAATGACAGCCACAAAAACGTAAATCGACCCTTGTTGCGCAAACCAAAAGCCTAGTTTAAATCCTCCAATTTGTATGGTGTTTAGTTGTTCTACAAACAAAATGCCGCAACCAAATGAAACCAAAAACCAAATAGAAAGCAATATGCTGATGTATTGAATATTTTTTTTCCAATATGTATTTTTTTTCATGTCATTTTCAGTTTTTGTATTCAATCATTTTAGATTTCCAGTCGTTGAGGTCAAGTAAGAGGTCTGCCATTATTTTTGGCTTTTGGCTGGCTAAATCATTTTTCTCATAAGGATCTTTCGACATATTATATAACTCCGTTCTGTCAGATTCAAACCAATGAATGAGTTTGTACTTTCCTTTTCGTATGGCAGATGATTTTGTGTCTCCCGTATTTTTAGGCCTTGCCTTTTCAGAGTGCCAATATACCGTGCGCTTTTGCCATTTCTTTTTTGAATAAAGGGTGGGGAGCATGCTTTTTCCATCTACATTCAAATCAACTTTGGCAGTGATATCCAATAGCGTCGGAAAAACATCCATCAGTGTTACAATTGATGCATCCTCAACACGTGGTTTAAATTGTTTTTGCCACTTCACAAATAATGGAACTTTTATTCCACCATCATATAACCATCCTTTTCCAGCACGCAAGGGAACATTAGACGTAGCTAAGTTTCTTTTCTTGTAGCCGTCATTAGACAAGCCGCCGTGGTCAGATGAAAAAACGATTATTGTGTTTTCCATAACGCCACTGGATTCCAAATGAGTTAAAAGTTTACCAATATTGTCGTCTAAGTTTTCCACCATGGCGGCGTAAGCGGGATTGTCCTGACGCATTTTTGTTCGGCCTGTACCTTCCTCAACATATTCAGGCAGATTGCCAAAATCAGTGTTGTTAATTTCTATACGATTACGTTCAATGTCTTCCGTTTTTGCTTCAATAGGTTGATGCACAGCATAATACGACAGCATAAGCATAAATGGCTTTGCAGAATCACGAGTAGTAAGGTATTGTATAGTTTGATTTGTCATCACATCAGTAAGGTAATCCCCTTCTGTACTTACAGCATCAACATCTGGAATGGGATTTTTTTTATTCTTTCCTTTTCCCTTAAAAACATTAAAGGGATAGATAAAGCTAATGGGTGAGCCCGCTTTTCCAGCCGCAAAACTATATTGAAACCCAAAATCGCGTAAACTTTGTTTATCTCCTAAGTGCCATTTCCCAAAATAAGCCGTCTGATAGCCAATTTCATTAAAAGATTTGATGAAGTTTTTATTTGCAGGGATATGTTTAATTTTAAATCCGTCATCTGGAACACTCCCATTTTGAATGGGATAATTTCCGGTCATCATTGAAAATCTGGAAGGGACGCACCTTGGATAGTTTGCATAGGCTTTTGTAAATGAAACCGACTGTGTAGCAAGGGTGTCGATATGTGGGGTTTGATATGTTTTTGAGCCATGAATACTGAGATCATGATAGCCTAAGTCATCAATGTGAATGATAAGTATGTTCGGCTGTGACTGTGCAAAGGATAAAACTGAAATAAAATATAAAAAT
Organism: Bacteroidota bacterium; assembly: GCA_949528465.1. Taxonomy (GTDB): domain Bacteria; phylum Bacteroidota; class Bacteroidia; order Flavobacteriales; family Flavobacteriaceae; genus UBA7446. Next base: position 3,121 of record CATIMP010000051.1, read on the forward strand.
GTATTTAAACAATAAATGAAGTATCGCTGTATCACAATTGTAAAAGTAATAACTTAAGAATTATAAAAGAAAAGACAATCAAAAAAGTAATCAATTTTCACAAGATTTAAGGGATGTACAATCTAATCTTACCCTATTTGATTTGGGGGTTTTGTATATTTAGTTGATGTTTACAAAACAAAAAGTGAATGAATTACGTTTATTTTTTGAAAAATAATAAATTATAGTTTTTGACAAATAACTTTTAAATCACTTTGTAATTGATTGATAATTTGCACAACTAAACTTTTAAAAAATGCCATTACGATTTTTCCTCTTGTTCTCATTAATGTTATGCGTTAACGTTACTGGGCTTTATGCGCAAGATCACTTAATTCACAAGCCATGGGAGTTAGAGGGAGCAAATAAACGCATTGACAGTATTAGGAAAGGCTCAACAACCATCCAATTTGTTCATCCTGGTAAGCAACTAAGTGTTTCGCAGGTGACCACCAGCTTTGAGCTTGTAAATCACGATTTCAACTTTGGTGTTTCGCTAACGCAAATGGGTCCGTTTTCATCGGAATATCAAGAAATATATAAATCA
>CATIMP010000052.1 GCA_949528465.1 Bacteroidota bacterium
CGTGCTTCTGGAATGGTACCACCCACGAATGGACGCATCACTTCAACGCCAACTTCAACAGGGGTTTTATGTTCCAATTCTTGTAGAAAGTCCTCCGACAATCTCTCTGTTTTTGCAGGAAAATAAAGCCCTCTATCCGGAGCAAGCCCACGGATTACAGCTTCGTCGAATGTTGCGGTATTAGAGTTGTTGGTTAGGCTGTAATATTTCATGTAATATCTTCTAAAAAGCTAACGCCATTTTGTTTTACGGGACTCACGTGGATTTCAAAGGGGATATCTGTTTTTTCATAGACCTCTTGCATGGCTTGTGCAACTTTATGCGCTGTAGTCATCCCTCTTGAGAGTGCAAAAACAGAAGGTCCCGAGCCCGAAATTCCAGATCCCAAGGCACCGGTTCTCTCACAGGCAGTTTTTAACTCCGCAAATCGCGGAATAAGTATCGAGCGCGAAGGCTCTACAATTTCGTCCACTAATGAGCGACTAAGTAATTCGTAATCCTCTTCGTACAAACTTGAAACAAGTGCGCCCACATTAGCCCACTGGTTAATGGCTTTTTCGAGCGAAACACGCTTCTTAAGTACAGCTCGTGCATCTGCTGTTTTCACTTCAATTTTTGGGTGAATTACAGTTGCAGCAAGTTCTAGTGGAGTTGGAAGTTTACACACATCTAACGGATTTGTATCACGCACTAAAGTAAAACCGCCAAGAAGGGCAGGGGCTACATTATCGGCGTGTGCACTTCCGCATGCCAAACGTTCTCCTTCCATAGCAAAAGGCACCAGTCCTGTTGATTTAAATGGATTTCCAAGTAAGTAGTTTATTCCTGCAACTGTTCCAGCTGCACTTGCTGCCGAGCTGCCAATTCCACTTCCTGGTTTGATGTTTTTCTCAATGATAATTTCAAAACCAAGTTGTGGATTGTGCGCTTCTAAAAGCGCAAGGCCAGCCACACCAGCAACATTATTTTCTGCTTCTAAAGGTAAATCTTGCCCAATAATAGATTTTATTTGAATACCCGCCTTTTCGCTTCGGCGTATTTCCATAATATCTCCGATGTTTTCAAGGCAAAGCCCTAAAACATCAAAGCCACACGAAATGTTGGCAATACTTGCTGGAGCAAATAGTTTAACTCCTTTTAAATTAACTTTTTCCAATGCGTATAATATCTGCGAAAATTCCTGAAGCGGTAACCGCCGCACCTGCACCTGCACCTTTTACAATCAACGGTTGTTGCGCATAGCGATCGGTATAAAAGAGCACAATGTTATCGCTGCCCTCTAAATTATAAAAATCATGACCTTCGGGTATCTGTTGTAACCCTACAGAAGCTTTTCCATTTTCAAATGTTGCTACGTATTTTAAACGCGCATTTTCTTTATTAGCCGCTTCGTATAAAGCAGCAAAGTGTGCTTGATGCGCATCTAAACTATTGAGGAAATCTTCATTGGTTTTGGTTTCCAGACAAGCCTTTGGTAAAAATGATTTATTCTCTATGTCAGAAAGCTCAAGAACGTTTCCACTCTCACGCGCCAAAATTAAAATTTTACGCGCTACATCAATTCCGCTTAAATCAATTTTCGGATCTGGTTCGGTATAGCCTTCTTTCATGGCACTTTCAACCACTTCACGGAACGTGGTGTTATCACTAAAAGAATTAAACACAAAATTTAAACTTCCCGAAAGTACTGCTTGAATATTTCTCACGCGATCTCCAGAGGCGATAAGGTGATTAAGGGTATCGATTATTGGCAACCCTGCACCAACATTGGTTTCAAACAAGAAGGGTGCGTTGTATTTGCGCGATAACCGTTTAAGATTTTGATAATGTTCAAATTCGTCGGCACATGCAATTTTGTTACACGTTACTACACCAATATTATTCTCTAAATATTTAGCGTAAGTCCCTGCAATTGTTGCATTTGCGGTGTTGTCTACAAATATGGAATTCCGCATGTTGGACTCTTTTGTTTTTTCAAAAAACAATTCCTTATTGGCGGTTTCTCCATCTTCAAGAAGATTTTGCCAATTGGTCAAGTCAATACCGCTTGTATCAAAATACATTTTACGTGAGTTGGAAATACCAACCACACTCAGATTAAGTTTAAAGTGTTCCTTTAAAAATTCACGCTGTTGTTCTACTTGCTCCAAAAACTTACTTCCCACATTTCCAATACCTGTAACAAACAAGTGCATTTTTTTGATTTGAGCTTCAAAAAACGCTTCGTGTAAGGTGTTTAGCGCTTTTTTAATATCGCTACTATTTATAACTGCAGTGATATTTTTTTCGGAAGCCCCTTGCGCAATTGCTTTAACATTTACGTTGTTATTCCCCAGCGCGCGGAACATGTTTCCACTAATTCCTTGGTGGTTTTTCATATTCTCACCAACAAGTGCTACGATAGACAAATCTTTTTCTACTCGAATAGGGTTAATTTTATTGGTTTCAATATCCAATGCAAATTCTTCATCGATAGTTTGTTGTGCAAAATCGGCTTCTGCAGCATCAATTCCCAAACAAATAGAGTGCTCGGATGAAGCCTGCGTAATCATAACAACATTAATGTGATGTTGTGCCAACACGGTAAGCAACTTTTGCGAGTAGCCTGGAACGCCAATCATACCACTCCCTTCAAGAGTAAGCAACGCAATATTATTGATGTGGCTGATGCCGCGTACAACACTATCTACTTCTGTAGTGTGTGTGATTAATGTACCTGCATCTTCGGGTTTAAACGTATTTTTGATATAAACCGAAATTTTCTTTTCTGTAATAGGTTGGAGTGTAGGCGGATAAATAACTTTTGCGCCAAAATGCGAAAGCTCCATGGCCTCTTGATACGAAATTTCAGGAATTGCTTTTGCTTGCTTAACAATTGTCGGATGCGCTGTGTACATGCCGCTGACATCTGTCCAAATTTCCAAATACTCCGCTTGTACAGCACACGCAATAATAGATGCTGTAAGATCAGAGCCACCACGTCCAAGCGTGGTTACTACGCCGTTAGCGTCTTTTGCTACAAACCCAGGGAGTATAACAACTTTGTGTGTATTACTTTTAAAAAACGCAGTGATATTTTTGTTGGATATGGCGTAATCTACAAGTGTTCTACTTAACGATTGTTTGGTAACGACAAGTTCTTGTGCATTTTTTGCAATTGCATCAAGTCCAGCGGCTTTTGCAGCATGTGCAATAATGGTATGTGATAGTAGTTCCCCAAAGCTCAACAGAGTGTCTTTGGTTTTTGGCGACAATTCACGAATCATATAAACACCATCGAGTATAGTTTCGAGCTGATTTAGCATCTGTTTTGTACTGCTCAAAACGGCACTTTGCTTTGCCACAGGAATGAGTTCCTGCACCAAATTGATATGTCGTGCTTCAATTTCTTTAAGTTGCTCTGTATAGGCCGTGTCTCCTTCAGAAGCTGATGTCCCCAAAGCGTGTAAGCTGTCGGTAACACCACCGAGCGCAGAAACCACCACGGCCATGGGTTTGTCTTGTTTTGCCAATATGCTCAACACTTGACGTATTTGTGTTGCACTTGCAACTGACGAGCCACCAAATTTTAATACTATCATCTATATTAATTCAGAAAAAACGCTACAAAAATAACCGAATAAATCCAATTAAAGGTGTTTCTGATTTTTTTGTTTGTAATTATACGATTACAAAAGCTGTATTCGATGCAAAAACGGAATAAAAATCACAATGTTAGGGAAATTGCATCCTTTTTACGAAATTTGAAAAAAAGATTTCCTTCTATTATGCCGCTATTAGACACAGATGTGCTTATTCAAAAAGGTTTTGTTGATGCTCCCATTCCAAAAAACATCAATCTTGTAGACGAAATTATTCGTCTAAAGAAAGAAAAAAATGCGGTGCTTTTGGCACATTATTATCAGGAAGATGCAATTCAAGATTTAGCCGATTTTTTGGGTGATAGCCTTTATTTAGCAAAAGCCGCGGCCACAGTAGATGCAGATGTAATTGTTTTTGCCGGCGTGCATTTTATGGCAGAAACAGCTAAAATAATCAACCCAGCCAAGAAAGTTTTATTACCCGACCTAAATGCAGGTTGCTCATTGGCTGACTCGTGTCCACCAGTAGATTTTGCTGCATTTAAGGCGCAACATCCCGAAGCGATTGTGGTAACATATATCAATTGCTCTGCTGAAATAAAAGCACTGAGCGATATTGTTTGTACTTCAAGTAATGCAGTTAAAATCATTGAAAGTATCCCAAAAGACCAACAGATTATTTTTGCGCCAGATAAGAATTTGGGTCGCTATTTAATTAAAGAAACTGGTAGAGATATGATTTTGTGGGATGGTTCCTGTATTGTACATGAAGCGTTTTCATTTGATAAAATTGTTACGCTTGCGCAACAACATCCCAATGGAAAGTTTATTGCTCATCCCGAAAGCGAGTCGCAAGTACTTGATATTGCGCATTATATTGGAAGTACATCTGGGTTGTTGAATTTTGTGCAACAAGATGCTGCTCAAACCTTTATCGTTGCTACTGAAGCGGGTATTTTACATGAAATGAAAAAACGCGCTCCCGAAAAAACGTTTATTCCGGCTCCTGTATCAGACGACACTTGCGCATGTAGCGAGTGTGCTTTTATGAAGCTCAATACACTCGAAAAGCTGTATTTATGCTTGGTACATGAATCTCCTGAAATTAAACTTGATGATGCCCTTATGCAAGCAGCCAAAGCGCCCATAGATCGCATGTTAGAACTTTCTTAATATGCACGCAGATGTATTGGTTGTTGGAACTGGAATTGCGGGTTTAAGCTACGCCGTTCGTCTTGCTGAATCAAGTCCGAAGGTTAAAATATGCATGATTTCAAAGCGTGATTTGCTGGAAAGCAACACCAAGTACGCACAAGGTGGTATTGCGGTGGTTTCCAACTTTTTTTTAGATTCCTACGAAGATCATGTGCAAGACACCATGAAGGCGAGCGGAAATACATCTAACAAGACAGTAGTTGATTTTGTGGTTAGAGAAGGCCCAGCGCGTGTGAAAGAATTAATGGCATGGGGCGCTCAATTTGACACAAAAGGATCCAAGCTTCATTTAGGTAAAGAAGGTGGTCATTCGGCAAAACGCATTGTACACCACAAAGACCAATCGGGATTGCAGATTCAAAATGCATTGATAGCCAAGGCACGATCGCTTCAAAACATCACTTTTTTTGAAAACCACTCATTAGTTGACCTTATAACAGATCACCATATTCCCAATACAAAGCAAGGCCGCTGTTACGGCGCGTATGTCATTTCCAAACGGGACGAGGAAATTGTAAAAATCACGGCACAACTTACGGTACTTTCAACTGGTGGCGCAGGGCAAGTGTATGCGCATACTACCAATCCAACAGCAGCTACTGGCGACGGATTAGGCGCAGCTTACAGGGCAAAAGTGCATATTGAAAATTTACATTTTGTACAGTTTCACCCAACGGCTTTATTTCCAAAAATTGACGGAAACACTTTTCTCATTTCGGAAGCTATTCGCGGTGCGGGTGCTGTACTTCGAAATTTCAAAGGCGAAGCTTTTATGACCCAATACGATACACGAAAAGACTTGGCTCCACGCGATATTGTGTCACGTGCTATTCATTCAGAAATGAAGAAAAGCAACCAAGCGCACGTGTATCTTGACGCCACTCATATTGATATAAAAATACTTGAACAAGAATTTCCTACCATTTTGACCAATTGTCATAAAGCCGGGATTGATATCATTAAAGATTTTATTCCAGTACTTCCGGCTGCGCATTACATCTGCGGCGGAATTGACGTTGATGAACACGGACAAAGCAATTTACAGGGACTTTACGCCATTGGCGAATGTAGTCATACGGGGTTGCACGGTGCAAATAGGTTGGCGTCAAATTCCTTATTGGAAGCTTTGGTGTTTGCATCGCGAGCGGCAAAGCATTCAGCAGTTAAACTTGCCGACGAAATACTATCAACTTCTTTTTTTGAACGCATCCCAAATTGGTCTGGAACAGAAGATATATCCAATCAAAAAACAGTTCAAATTCATGAATTACGCGCCTCATTACAGCGCATCATGAGCGCACATGTTGGGATTGTTAAGTCTGGAGAAAGTTTGCAAAAAGCAGAGGAGGAGTTGCATAAAGTTTATGTAGCTACAAAAGAATTATATCAACAAAACAAGCTTACGCCACAACTTACGACGTTGCGAAATTTGGTTAGCGTTGCTTATTTGATGATAAAGCAATCACAAAAATACCCTCAAAATAAGGGGGTTTATTTTAACGAAGATTATGTCTAAATCATTTTCAGAAACATATCAAAATGCATTATTACTCTGCATTCAACAAGCTATAAATGAGGATTTAAGCCAAGCAGGAGATCACACATCTAAAGCCATTTTCCCAGCCAATCATAAGTCGAAAGCAAAACTTGTTGCAAAGGGAAGCGGTGTTTTAGCAGGTGTGGATTTTTGCACGTTGGCGCTTGAGTATCATGCACCAAATGTCAAACTAATGCCTTTTGTTAACGATGGTGCTTTATTTTCAGTTGGCGAAACCCTTCTAACCTTAGAAGGCGATACGCAAGGCATGCTGTCCTTGGAGCGAATTTTACTTAACGCCCTGCAACGTATGAGTGGAATTGCAACTGTTACGCAAGGCGTTCAAAGTTCGATTGCGCATACTAAGTGTAAGGTATTGGATACACGCAAAACGACACCAAACTTTAGAATTGCAGAAAAATGGGCGGTGCAAATTGGGGGAGGAGTTAATCACCGTATGGGCTTGTTTGACGCAATTATGCTAAAAGACAACCACATTGATTTTTGTGGCGGATTGGTTGAAGCCCTAAATAAAACCAAAATATATTTGGATGGTTTAAGTAATTCCATACCTGTAATTGTGGAGACACGAACTCTGGAGGATATTGCCATTTGTTTGCAGTATAAGTGGATTAGTCGTGTGTTGTTGGACAATATGTCACCAGCCCTATTAGCTGAGGCTGTTGCGCTTATTGACGGCGTACTTCCAACAGAGGCATCTGGAAATATTACTCCTGAAAATTGCAGTTATTATGCAGAAACAGGAGTTGATTTTATTTCATTGGGATACATCACTCACTCGGCACCTATTATCGATTTAAGTTTACGAGCGGTTTAGATAATTTTTGACACGTAATTGCATCGCTTTTCGATCGATTTTATCATCATTTGTGCGATGTCTTTTTGTGTTGCTGCTTCTATGCCTTCTAATCCTGGAGAAGAGTTCACTTCTAATACCAAGGGCCCCGATGCAGAGCGAATAATATCCACTCCAGCAACGCGCAACCCCATAGCTTTAGTGGCTTTTATGGCAAGTTTCCGTTCTTCGGCAGTTGCACGAATAATTGAAGTAGTACCGCCTAAATGCACATTTGCTCTAAACTCACCTGGTGGTGCAGTGCGTTGCATTGCTGCAACTACTTTTCCGTCAATGACAAAGCAGCGAAGGTCTTTTCCATCTGCCTCTTTAATAAATTCTTGAACTAATATATTGGCATTCAAGCTTTTAAAAGCATTGATTACACTTTCCGCCGCTTTTTTGGTTTCTGCCAATACGACTCCCTTTCCTTGTGTGCCTTCCAGTAATTTTACAATTAGGGGTGAGCCGCCTACCATTTCGATCAGATCGTTTGTGTCTAGAGGTGAACTCGCAAAACCTGTAGTAGGGATTTGTACCCCTTGTTTTAAAAGCAATTGTAGCGAAAAAAGTTTATCTCTAGATTGGATAATGGAATCTGAATTATTTAAACAAAAGACGCCCAAACTTTCAAAAAGGCGAAGTAGGGCACAGGCATAAAATGTTTGCGCTGGACGAATACGTGGAATAACTGCATCTAAGGGCTCAATTGCGTTTCCACCTCTGTAATGAATTTGCGGGGTGGTGGCATCAAGCTTCATAAAACATTGGCGAATATTGTAGAATTCAATTTCATGGCCGCGTTGTTCGGCGGCTTCCATAATTCGTCTGTTGCTGTATAAATTTTGATTGGACGCCAACAATCCGATTCGCAACCCTTCGTTGGGTTTTTTAAATTGTTGATACGATTTGATAATGGTTTCGTCTTCAACAGTACCAGTTAAAAAGCTCTCTGCAGGGTCTACAACAATACGTCCCATCATGGCCTCACGCCCCAAAAGCATGCGATAGCCCATAGAATCGCGGTTTGTGAGCGTTAGTTCTACATCCCAAACCTTATCATTTAGACTAATTGATGTACGCACTACGTATCGATGCTCTCTGTTTCCACTAGAGCTTTTTACAACGCGCTTGTCAATTACAAGTGCTTTGCAACTGATTTTACGTTTGCCGTCATTTTGTATGGGGAATACGTCAAAGTTGACCCAAGTTTCATTGTCTTTTTGGAAAGGTTGAATACTAACTGCATGGAGACTGGAGGTTTTTGCGCCACTATCTACACGTGCTTTTACGTATGGGATATTAAGTTCGCCTAACGAAACCCATTCTTCAGAGCCAACAACTGTCTTCATTGCAAAAATTTAGTGCGCAAATGAAAGTAAAAACTGCGATATATATGCTACTAAAACAAAAAAAAACTGTTAAGATTTAGTAGATTTCTTTGGTTCTTTAATGCTAAGCGATAGTTCCTCACCTTTTTTGTCCCAATCAAATGTAACTATTGCTCCGTTAGATAGGGTATTACTTATGATTTCACCAGCAAGTTTATCTTCGACATAACGTTGAATGGCACGCGCAAGTGGACGCGCACCGTATTGCTTGTCATATCCTTTTTCAATTAGGAAATTAACAGCATTATCGGATAATTCCAATGTATACCCCAATTCCTTAACACGACCTTGCAATGCACCCAACTCAATCGAAATAATCTTAGCTAAATCTTCTTTTTCCAATGTGTTGAAGATGACAATGTCGTCAATTCGATTTAAGAATTCTGGGGAGAATTTTTTCTTTAGTGCCCCTTGAATTACGCCTTGAATATTTTTGTCTTCTTGTGATTTTTGCGCTGCAGTCCCAAAACCAACACCCAAACCAAAATCTTTTACTTGACGCGCACCTACATTGGAGGTCATGATGATAATGGTGTTTTTAAAGTCCACACGTCGGCCAAGCGAATCAGTTAAAAAACCATCGTCTAACACTTGTAAGAGCATGTTAAATACATCTGGATGCGCTTTTTCAATTTCATCCAATAAAACAACTGAATAAGGTTTGCGGCGTACCTTTTCGCTGAGTTGTCCGCCTTCTTCGTAACCGACATACCCCGGAGGTGCTCCGATCAATCTTGAAATGGAGAATTTCTCCATATATTCACTCATGTCTATTCGTATGAGTGATGCCTCAGAATCAAAAAGTTCTTGTGCTAAAACTTTGGCTAGTTGGGTTTTTCCAACACCTGTTTGTCCTAAAAATATAAATGATCCGATAGGTTTGTTAGGATTTTTAAGACCTACGCGGTTGCGCTGTATGGCTTTCGCCACTTTATCAACAGCGTTTTCTTGTCCAATAACCTTACCTTGGATAAGTTCGTTAAGTTTTGATAAACGATCACTTTCTCCGTCGGCAACCCGTTGTACTGGAATTCCTGTAATCATAGAAACCACATCTGCAATGTGATCATCAGTAACAGTTTCTCTATTTTGACGTTGCTCCTCATGCCAATCTTCTTGCGCTAGTAACAATTCTTTTTCTAATTTTTTTTCGTCATCGCGTAACTTTGCAGCTTCCTCATATTTTTGACGCTTTACAACCGTATTTTTAAGTTCTCGAACACGCTCAAGCTCTTCTTCAATAGAAACAATTTTCTCAGGAACTTCCATGTTGGTAATATGCACTCTGGAGCCTGCTTCGTCTAAAGCATCAATAGCCTTGTCTGGTAAAAAACGGTCTGTTATGTACCTATCCGAAAGTCGAACACAAGCTTCGATGGCAGCATCGGTATAATTTACGTTGTGATGCGCTTCGTACTTATCTTTTATATTTTGAAGAATTTCAATGGTTTCTTTTACCGTTGTTGGTTCGACCACCACTTTTTGGAAACGGCGTTCAAGGGCACCATCTTTCTCAATATTTTGACGGTATTCGTCTAATGTAGTAGCTCCAATGCATTGAATTTCGCCACGCGCCAATGCAGGCTTGAACATGTTTGATGCATCAAGACTTCCTGTGGCACCTCCAGCACCTACAATGGTGTGAATTTCGTCAATAAATAAGATGATGTTACTGTTCTTCTCAAGCTCGTTCATCACTGCTTTCATGCGCTCTTCAAACTGTCCGCGGTATTTTGTTCCCGCAACAAGTGAGGCTAAATCTAACGTAACCACACGTTTGTTATACAGAACTCTGGATACTTTTTTTTGAATAATGCGCAGCGCTAGACCTTCTGCAATGGCAGATTTACCTACGCCAGGCTCACCAATAAGTAACGGATTATTCTTTTTTCTTCGACTTAATATTTGCGACACACGCTCAATTTCTTTTTCTCTTCCAATAACAGGATCCATATTGCCTTCTAAGGCAACTTTGGTTAAATCTCTACCAAAATTATCTAAAACAGGTGTGCTTGATTTTTTTGTTTTCTTATCGTCAGAGGAAGTTGAGTACGATGATGCTTGTCCTCTGCTTTCTTCTTCTGACGGATCTTCAGGAAAGGCATCGGCAGAAGGCATATCAATGTAATCATCGTCAGAGTCTACAGACATATATTTAAACTGATCTTTCACTGTTTCGTAATCAATTTGGAGTTTGTGTAAAACCTTTGTGGTGGGGTCATTTTCGTTGCGTAAAATACACAACAATAAATGTGCGGTGTTTATTGAAGTACTCTGAAACAATTTTGCTTCTAAGAATGTGGTTTTAAGCGCACGCTCAGCTTGACGTGTAAGGTGTAAATTTGTTTTGTGCTGCGACTCTTGGACGTTGGTTGGGTTAGCCGGAGTTAAGATTTCAATCTTTCGGCGCAAATAGTCTAAATCAATTTCCAACGATTTTAGGATAGAGATGGCTTTTCCATTACCGTCACGGAGCAAGCCTAGCATAAGATGCTCGGTACCAATAAAGTCATGACCAAGGCGCAATGCCTCTTCCTTGCTGTACGAAATTACGTCTTTGACGCGGGGTGAAAAATTATCATCCATAAGCTAATTTTCTTTTGTTGGTCAAAAATTGAACCATTTATACAAACTCTCTTAACGAATAGACAAAAAAAATCATAGAATTACAAATAAAATTCAACAAAATTTTCAGTGGCACAAATACATCAAAATGTTAATAAGTCATAAGAAAAACGGCCTAATAATTGCAATTATTCATTCGTTGAATGTGTATTTTAGCAATACTGTCATAACATTAAATTTACATTGAATGTCCACAGAAGATAAGTTGATTCCAATCAACATAGAAGACGAAATGAAGTCGGCATATATCGACTATTCCATGTCGGTCATTGTGTCACGTGCACTGCCAGACGTAAGAGATGGCTTAAAACCTGTGCACCGCCGCGTACTGTTTGGTATGCACGAGTTGGGAGTTAGAGCCAACTCATCCTATAAGAAATCTGCCCGTATTGTTGGAGAAGTTTTGGGTAAGTATCACCCCCACGGCGACACTTCAGTTTACGATACCATGGTGCGAATGGCACAGTCATGGAGTTTGCGCTACATGATGGTGGATGGCCAAGGTAACTTTGGATCTGTTGACGGCGATAGTCCTGCTGCCATGCGATATACCGAAGCGCGTCTTCAAAAAATATCTGAAGACATGATGGCAGATATCGAAAAAGATACTGTTGACCATCAATTAAATTTTGACGATACCTTAAAAGAACCAACAGTTCTTCCAACACGTGTGCCAAACTTGCTTATTAATGGTGCATCAGGAATTGCAGTAGGTATGGCAACAAACATGCCCCCACACAATCTTACTGAAGTCGTAAATGGAACAGTTGCTTACATTGAAAATTCTGATATCGATATTGATGGTTTGATGGAGCACATCAAAGCACCAGACTTTCCAACAGGCGGTGTAATTTATGGTTATGAAGGCGTAAAAGAAGCGTTTCATACGGGTCGTGGTCGTGTAGTGGTGCGCGCAAAAGCCGAAATCGAAGAAGTAAGCGGCAGGGAATGTATCATTGTAACTGAAATACCGTATCAGGTTAACAAAGCGGAAATGATCAAAAAAACCGCTGAACTGGTAAACGATAAAAAAATCGAGGGAATTTCTAATATCCGTGACGAATCTGATCGAAACGGAATGCGAATCGTGTATATTCTAAAACGCGATGCTATTCCTAACATTGTCCTTAATATGTTGTACAAATACACGGCGTTACAATCGTCGTTTAGTGTCAACAACATTGCTTTAGTTAAGGGGCGTCCGCAAATGTTGAATCTAAAAGACATGATTCATCATTTTGTAGAGCACCGTCATGAGGTTGTGGTACGACGGACGCAATACTTACTTAGAAAGGCAGAGGAACGTGCACACATATTAGAAGGCTTGATTATTGCTTCAGACAATATAGATGAAGTTATTGCCTTGATAAAGGCTTCTGCAAATGCAGATGAGGCACGCCAGAAACTTATCGCCAAATTTGACCTATCTGAAATTCAGGCAAAGGCAATTGTAGAAATGCGATTACGTCAATTGACTGGTTTGGAGCAAGATAAATTACGCTCTGAGTACGACGAACTCATGAACACTATTGAGGATTTAAATGATATTCTTGAGAAGAAAGACCGTCGTATGGGAATCATCAAAGATGAGCTGCTTGAAGTAAAAGAAAAATACGGCGATGAGCGACGCTCAATCATTGAATACGCAGGTGGAAATTTCCGTGTTGAAGATATGATACCTGACGAGAAAGTGGTATTAACCATATCGCATGCGGGTTATATTAAGCGAACTCCTCTTGCAGAGTACCGTACACAAAACCGCGGTGGTGTTGGACAAAAAGCATCTACTACCCGAAGCGAAGATTTCTTGGAACATTTATTTGTGGGAACAAACCATCAATACATGCTGTTTTTCACTCAAAAAGGAAAATGCTTCTGGTTGCGCGTATATGAAATTCCTGAAGGAAGCAGAACTTCAAAAGGGCGTGCCATTCAAAACCTAATCAACATTGAACAAGACGATAAGGTAAAAGCATTTATTTGTACGCAAGATCTTAAAGACGAAGAATATACCAATAGCCGTTACGTGGTTATGGCCACTAAAAAAGGTCAAGTGAAGAAAACTTCACTGGAGCAATACTCGCGTCCACGCACAAATGGTATAAACGCGATTACGGTACGTGATGGTGACGAGTTACTTGAAGCAAAATTGACTACTGGCGCATCACAAGTGGTGTTGGCAGTAAAATCTGGAAAAGCGATTCGTTTTGAAGAAAGCAAAACACGTCCGATGGGTAGAAACGCTTCTGGAGTTCGTGGAATTTCATTGCAAGATGCTCAAGATGAGGTAGTTGGTATGGTTGCTGTAAACGACTTAGATTCTGATATTTTGGTAGTTTCTGAAAACGGCTATGGTAAGCGCTCAAAAATTGACGACTATCGCATCACAAATCGTGGTGGAAAAGGAGTCAAAACACTTGCACTAACCGAAAAAACAGGTAATTTAGTGGCCATTAAAAACGTGTCAGACGCAGATGATTTGATGATTATCAATCGTTCGGGCATTGCTATCAGACTTGGCGTAGAGTCCCTACGTGTTATGGGTCGTGCTACGCAAGGAGTTCGTCTCATTAATTTAAAAGACAACGACTCTATTGCAGCGGTAGCAAAAGTGATGAATGATGATGATGAAATTCAAGACGTATCTGACTTAGATGTAACAATTGAAGATAACGATTAATTAATTCTCACTTTTATGAAAACGTACTATTCCCTTATCCTTGCCTTTGTAGTTGCTTTCTCGCTTACTGCTCAAAAAAAGGAACTCAAAGCTGCACAAAAACTTGTTGATGCCGCATCATTCGATGCTGCATTTAGCTCGTTAACTGATAACGCTGATTTACTTAGTTCTGCTGAACCAAAATATGCATCGCATTATCACTACCTTTTGGGTGTAACACTGCAAGCCAAAAAAGAATTTTTGAAGGTTGTTGCGGAGTTTGACAGCGTAAAATCTATTGAAAAAGAAGCTGGTTTAAACAAGTACACACAGCTTATTAATGGCAACAAACCAAGTCTTGTTGCTGATGTTGTAAATCAAGCTGTATCCTACAATACTGATGAAAATTATAAAGATGCAGGTGAGTTACTTTATCTAGCCTATGAATTAGATGACGAAAATTTGGATTATTTGTATTATGCGGCTTCTAGTGCTGTGAATTCGGGTGATTTTGAAAAAGCACTTCCGTATTACTTAACCCTTAAGGAAAAAAATTACACGGGTTCTGTTACCAAGTTTTATGCTACAGAAGTTTCCACTGGAGTAGAATCTGAAGTTGACCAGAACACATATAAAATATATGAGAAATCTAAAGAGTTTACGAATTTACGCACAGGTCTTTCAGAATCTCGTTTGCCAGAAATTGTAAAAAATATTGCTTTGATACACGTTTCTAATGGAGACAATGAGGCTGCCATGACAGCGATAAAAGACGCAAGAAAACTTTCCCCAAAAGATGTTGGGTTAATTTTGACTGAAGCAGACTTATATATAAAACTTGGCGATGAGACTCGTTTTGGTGCACTAATGCAAGAGGCTATTGCTCAAGATCCCAACAACGCCATTTTGTATTATAATCTCGGTGTTGTAAATGGTAATGAAGGGAAGCGTGACGAGGCTATAGAATATTACAAAAAAGCAATAGAATTAGATCCTACATATGAAGCTTCGTATTTAAACTTGTCATCTATTATTTTAGAAGGTGAATCTTCTATTGTAGAAGAAATGAATAATTTGGGAACTTCTGCTGCGGATAACCGAAAATATGATGTACTTAAGGCGAAACGCGAAGCGTTGTTTTTGGAAGCTGCCCCTTTTTTAGAACAATTGGTTAAAATCAATCCAAAAAATATAGAAGCGATTACCACACTAAAAAATATTTTTGGTACTATCGGTGACACAGCCAATTTTAAAAAATACCGTGACATGTTGGAGGCACTCTAAGATGTGATAACAAATTATAAGCCTCGCAATAGCGGGGCTTTTTTTATGCAATAGATTTAATAAGGCGTAGCTTATGTGTATGCGTTCGAAGTTCGGGGTTAAATATTCCAGTTTGGTCTAATCTGTCTACACGCACATGCCCATGTGCATGAATGATGTGGTTGTTCTCTAGAATAATCCCTACATGAACAATTTCTCCTTCGTTATTGTCAAAAAAAGCCAAATCTCCAGGTTCAGATTCTTCGATAAAACTTAACACATGCCCTTTTTCTGCTTGGGCTGTGGCTGTTCTAGGTAGTGGAATACCGCAAAGGGCATAAACGGTTTGTACAAAACCATCAGCATCCATTCCAAAAGGCGACTTTCCTCCTTTGCAAAAAGGGGTGTTCATAAACATAAACGCCCTGTCTCGAAGGTATTCTTTTTGTGCTTTGTCACCTGAAGTTGCCCCTTCAAAACGATGCCCCAAAAAAGGAGCACGTTGTACCAAGCTACCAATCGGAACGGCAAACAATATCTGCGAGTCTTTGTAAATAAACTCAACTAAATCAGTAGCCAGATGTGATGGTTGGGCAGCAAGTTCTTTAAATTCTGCGGCTGAAATTTCCTGAAACTGGGTATTGTTTAGCCAGCCTTCGGTTTTGTCTTGCAAGCGAACCTTACTCCAAAATTTTTGAGGCGTTATTATTTTAAATACTTCTCCATATAGCACTTCGCTTACAAGCGGTGCGTTATGCTGACTCGCTTCTCGAATCGGAATTAAACTCAGCGCACAAATACCGTAAGTCATATTTCAAAAATAAGGTAAATTACGCATTGCCCAATCGATGTGTTGAAAAGTGGTATTTTTGTTTAAATCTTTTTTATGTCGCTCTTCTATCGGTATCAAGCAATTTTTTTTAGAGTTTTATTGTGCGTTATTACTACAGCGATTGTAGTGTATCTGTTGCCAAGAGGTGCTAGTTTTCAATACGAAATTCAAGAAGGGAAGCCGTGGCAATATGAAACGCTTTTGTCTCCCTACGATTTTCCTATTCAAAAAACTAAAGAAGAACTCAATCTTGAGCGTCAAGCATTAGAAGCTTCTGTCCCACGCTATTTCTCTACACAACCAAATACCACAACAACTGTTTTAGCTGCCTTTGACACATATGCAGCCACACTACCTGCCACTCCAAATGTCAGTGCTGTCTTAATAAACTGGCGTACAATGCTGGAGGAAATGTATGCCCTTGGCTTAATTCCTGAATCTGAACGAGTAGATGTAAATGAGTCTGTTGCACTAGTTAATGGGACACGTCAATCTACCGTTCAGCTATCCGACTTATACACTAATAAAGAGGCTAAAGATTTACTTCAAAGTCAATTGGACGCTTTTGAATCGGAGATACTTTCAGAAACTTCCTTGCAATATTTGCTTTCCCTTGTAGCACCAAATGTTGCTTATGATGAGGAATTGACACGTCAATTCAAAGCGGAGTCGGTTGCAGAGATTGTGACGGTTCGAGGATTAGTAACCAAAGGAACACGTATTATTGCTAAGGGAGAAGTTGTAGAAGGTGAAAAATTACAAAAGCTTATATCGTTGCAACAAGAGTTTGAGTCACAAACATGGACACAGTCCAATACGACTTGGATTATTTTAGGGTATTCACTTTTGGTATTTGTTCCTGTTCTTTTACTATTTGTATTTCTATGGCGAACACGCCCAACCGTTTTTGAAAACAACAAACGCCTTCTGTTTTTGTGTGTCAATGTTTTACTTATGGTGCTGCTCACAAAAGCAGTAGTAGATGTCAATCCACAATACGTATATGCAGTTCCTATTTGTATGTTACCACTACTAATGCGTACATTTTTTGATACACGTGTGGCGCTTTTTACCCTTTTAATAACCTTGTTTTTGATTGCGTTCTTGGTGCCGAATAGTTTTGAATTTATCTATTTGCAAATCATGGCAGGGATTTTAGCTTCCCTTACAGTAAATGATTTATACCGAAGAGCCAAACTGTTTATTTCGGTTGGTCTAATTGTAGGACTCTACGCCATTTCCTATGTTGCTTTTACTCTTATTCACGATGGTAATTTGTTGCAGTTATCTTACGACGTGTTGTTGCTTTTTGTTATCAATGGTTTGGCAATACTATTTGTACAGCCACTGATTTATATTTTCGAAAAACTGTTTGGATTGGTTTCTGACGCGTCGCTATTAGAATTGTCAGATACAAACAGCAAGTTGCTACGTGAGCTTGCAGATAAATCACCAGGAACATTTCAACATTCCTTGCAGGTTGCTAATATTGCCGAGGCAGCCGCTAATGCAATTGGTGCAAATACATTGTTAACAAGAGTTGGTGCATTATATCACGACATTGGAAAAATGAAAAACCCCGTGTTTTTTAGTGAAAATCAAACAACCTATAATCCGCATGACGACCTTTCGCCAGAAGTGAGTGCGAAAATCATCATAGATCATGTGTTAAATGGGATTACGAATGCTAGAAAATCTAAACTCCCAGATCGGATAATTGATTTTATTCGCACGCATCATGGCACAACAACCGTTTTATATTTTTTGCAACAAGCCCAACAAGAAAACCCCAACATTGAAGTGGAGCAGTTTCAATATCCAGGACCAAAACCCTTTTCAAAAGAAACAGCTATTGTTATGATTTCAGACGGTGTGGAGGCAGCTTCAAAAAGCTTAAAAGAACCTACTGCTGAAAAAATCATCGCTTTTGTGGATAAGATTGTACAGCGACTCATGGATGAAAAGCAGTTTTTAGAAGCGAATATTACCCTTCGTGAAATAGAAACAGTAAAAAGCGTGCTGTGTGAAAAGCTAATTAGTAGCTATCACTTACGCGTGTCGTATCCAGAGTAATATCCGCTCTCAAATTTACCCTTTACTATATTGAAGAAATAGGATGCTTTTGAAACTACTATCTTATTAAATTAGATATATTGATTCATGATATTTTCAAACAACTCTTGTTGACCACTTATTTGTTTAGGTTCCCCAGTTGCTTGTGCATGATCATAGAGATCTTTTAATGACAGTTTTTGTGCAACATATTCAGCACCTTTTCCACTGTCAAACGACGCATAGCGATTTGCTACCATATTGTTATATGGTGATTTTTGCAGTACTTCGTCTGCTACTAAAAGCGCTCTTGCAAAAGTATCAGCACCACCAATATGAGCGATGAAAATATCTTCTAAGTCAGTGGAATTTCGTCTTGTTTTTGCATCAAAGTTTACACCACCACCTTGTAGCCCGCCAGCTTTTAAAAAGACTAACATCGCTTCTGCGGTTTCAAGTATATTGTTTGGGAATTGGTCTGTATCCCATCCATTTTGATAATCACCTCGGTTTGCATCAATACTTCCTAACATTCCTGCATCAGCAGCTACTTGAAGTTCATGTTGAAAAGTATGCTGTGCCAATGTAGCGTGGTTTACTTCAATGTTCAATTTGAAATCTTTTTCCAATCCTTGCTCACGAATGAAATTAATGGAAGTGGCTGCGTCAAAATCGTATTGGTGTTTAGATGGTTCCATGGGTTTGGGTTCAATAAAGAAAGTACCATTAAACCCTTGACTTCTTGCGTAGTCTTTAGCCATATTAAACAAACGCCCAATATTATCTTGCTCTAATTTCATATCTGTATTCAGAAGTGACATATAGCCTTCGCGACCACCCCAGAAAACATAGTTTTCGCCCCCTAAAGCAATTGTAGCATCTAAAGCAATTTTAATCTGAGCACCAGCTCTTGCCACTACATTGAAATCCGGATTACTTGCTGCTCCGTTCATGTATCTTGGGTTTGAAAAGCAATTTGCAGTTCCCCAAAGCAATTTTACACCCGAAGCATCTTGTTTCTGCTTCAAGTATTCTACTGTTTTTTGAATTCTTTTTTCAGACTCGGCTAGGGTAGCGGCTTCATCTACTAAATCATAATCGTGAAAGCAGTAATAATCAAAGCCCATTTTAGTAATAAATTCAAAAGCCGCATCTGCTTTATCATGCGCAGCTTGAACAGGGTCTGAAGCTGTTGCCCATGGAAAGTTTTTAGTTCCAGGACCAAATGGATCGCCACCAGTTCCACACAAAGTATGCCAGTATGCCATAGCGAATTTGAAGTGATCTTTCATTTTTTTACCAGCTACAATACGCTCAGGGTCATAGAATTTATACGCAAGTGGATTATCAGATTCCCTGCCTTCAAATTTAATTTCCCCTATATTTTTAAAATATTCTTTAGTGCCAATTAATGCCATAATTTTAGTTGTTTTTGTTTAGTATTCGTTTTAACTCTTTTTTCCAGTTTTGATATGCGATTTCATAACCTGTTTTGTCCTTTAAAGGTATGTAGGTCATAACGTGATCATTTTTCATGAAAGAACAAAATGTATCAAAATTTCCATCTTTGAGTGCGCACGCTCTTGCAGCACCAATTGCTCCGGTTGTATTATAAATTTCGATTTCTTGTCCAATCAATGTTGAAATTGTATTGGCGAAGATTTCAGAACGGAATAAATTGTCATTTCCAGCACGAATAACTTTAGCTTCAATACCATCAGACTTCATGATTTCTATGCCGTAAACAAATGAAAAAGCAATACCTTCTAATGCTGCTCGGCAAAGATGTGCTGTTGAATGCCTGTTGAGGTTTAAGTTAACTATGCTTGTACCTACATCTTTATTTGATAACATTCGTTCTGCTCCATTCCCAAATGGGATGAGGCACACACCATCAGACCCAACCGCTACTTCGGATGCCAATTGATTCATTTCTTCGTAAGAGGAAACGGAAAGGTTATTTAATAACCACCTGTACTGTATCCCTGCGCCATTTATACAAAGTAATTTTCCAATATTTTTGGTCCCGGATTTTTTGTAATTGACGTGTGCAAAATTATTGACTTTCGAACTTTCTTTAACAGATAAGTTGTCCGTTATGGCGTATACCACACCAGATGTCCCGCCTGTAGCAGCAACCTCTCCTGGGTGGAATACATTTAGGCTTAATGCATTGTTGGGTTGATCTCCTGCTCGGTATAGTATAGGTGTGCCCTCAAGAAGGCCACATTGTTCAGCTCCTTTTGCTGAAACAGTTCCTTGTTGTGAAAAAGTATCAACGATTTCTGGAACTAAGCTTTGTTGAATACCAAAATAATTTAAAACGGAAGAAGAAACGTCATCTTCTTTAAAATCCCAAAAAACTCCTTCAGATAGCCCTGATACCGTAGTGTTAATAATATCAGAGAAACGATAGGCTATATAATCGCCTGGAAGCATGAACTTAAAGATATTGTCAAAAACATCAGGCTCATTTTCTTTTACCCATTTAAGTTTCGATGCTGTAAAATTAGCAGGTGAATTAAGAAGGTGTTTATCACAAAAATCTGATCCAATTTGTTGATAGGCAGTATTACCGATTTCTACCGCTCTACTGTCGCACCAAATGATTGATTTTCGAAGTGGTTTTCCATTAACATCCACAATTACCAAACCATGCATCTGGTAGGATATACCTATTCCTGAGATATCATTTTTTGAAATATTATGAATTTTCTTAATTTTTGCAATGCCTTTACAAGCATAGTTCCACCAATCTTCAGGCTTCTGTTCTGCCCATCCCTTTTTAAAGGCATACATGGACATCTCTTGTTCAGGTTCTTGGACTACTCCAACGTTTTTACCAGTATCACTTTCAACAAGCGCAATTTTAATAGAAGAACTTCCAAGGTCAATTCCTAAATAGTATTTCATATATGAATTAAAGGAGATAAAGATATTGAATTATAATATAGCTCTAAAACTATTTTATAACGTTATTATTTGTAGTTCCTTTTTCTTCCAAATCTTTCAGGCATTCTGCTGCTCAATATATTTTCTTGATTTTTTCGCTTTGATTGAGCGCTCTCTAGTGTAAGCCTCCGACTTAGTCTTAAACGATTCAATATGGACTATTTTCCAAGGAATCCCTCCCTTAGTGGCTTTACTTCTTCCAGAGTTGTGTCTATTTAACCTATCTGAAATACAGTGCGTATGTCCTGTGTAATATCGAATTAAAGATTTTGAGTAAAGTATGTAAACGAAAAACATGAAATGGGGCAGGCTAGTGACCCAAACTTATGGGACTTCTAACTTTCTTATTTGCTTACACTTCATTATTAATTTTCCGAGTTTAATATAGCACTTCCAAAAGCTCGCTCTGTTGTTCTGGTTCCAACACAACATGATTCACACA
>CATIMP010000053.1 GCA_949528465.1 Bacteroidota bacterium
GAATTGAAAGTTTTGATGTTAAATACTAAAGCTCCCGATTAAAATTGATTTAACCTTTAACCTACACCCATGAAACCTTATTATACATTTACCCTTTTTTTTAGTATTGCCTTTTTTACCACAGCAAATGCCCAAATACCAGGTACCCAAAACTTTTGGTTTGTAACTGAAGAAGCGGCGGCAGTATCGTTAAGGCAAGTATTCACAGACGACTTTGAGTATGCTAGCTGTATAACTGACACTGCACCACCCGGATGGGAACAAAGAGACCAGACAGTAGATTGTGCTGGCTCTCGTGCTGCCATCTCCTTACCTCAAGACGCAGATGATGAGGTGCTTTTTTTTAATGAGTCAATGAAAAGAGACATTTCCGCGTTGGGGTTGACTGAAGGAAGTCAAATTCGAATTACCATAAAAGCATCGGCTTCCAACTTAAGTGATAGAGATTATTATCCAGCTCTTAACTCTTTTCGCATTAATATTTACGAGACAGAACAAGCGTATACAACAGCTACAGCACCGGCAGCATGTACTGATTTCTGGAACGCTGGTTCACAAATGATACTGGAGGGTGAAAACAACACATTAAACGTGATGACGTTTACCTCAGAAATCATCACACTCAATCAGGATGCCAACTGGATTGAGATAGGGGGTTGTAGGAATAACGGTTCAGTTATTGATGACCTGATAATTGAAACTTCACTTTAAAATTAAGTCATTTTCAATTCAAAGCAGGAAAATACAACTATAATAATGCGTATGGTTACTATACGTTAGTCATTTTATAACTATAATACTTACTGGTGATTTTTATTCATTTATATGGTCTTATGTTTTGGTTACAGTTTAGGAAAAAAGATGTAAAAACTACTATCAAAATATTTTTGTTAACTTAGCCTCGAACAAAATGCCTCGTTTAGGCGAGACCCCAATTCAGTTCGTTATATAAATCTGCTTTTACAGCATAGCCTACATTTCGTAGTTCATTTTATGGAGCATTGGGGTCTGTTTAAAACAGGTCGTCATCCTTAGCACCTAATTGGAAAATACTTCCAATTTGAGGCTTATGGATAAAACGAGGTAATATTTAATTAAAACCTAAAATCATACACATGAAAGAACAAATGAAATTTTTACTTGAAAGCTCACAAGAATTATTAAACGAAGTTGCACGAGCTATTCCTCAAATTATCGCAGCCTTGGTAATTTTAATTGTTGGTTGGTTAATCGCAAAGCTGATTAAACGAATATTTATAAAGCTTTTAAGGCTTTTGAAAATAAATTATTTAACAGAAAAATCGGGTATAGATAGCTTTTTAAGCGACAATGGGATAAAAATGAAAGCAACGACTTTAATCGGAAGTTTGATATATTGGATTATCATGCTCTTGGTTATCATGACTGTGTTTAACACCCTTGAATTAACAAGTGCTACAGAATTGTTTAATAATATCATAATGTATATTCCAAATATCATCGTTGCAATAGTGATGTTACTGTTGGGTACTTATGCTGCAAAATTTGTATCAAAAGCAATTGGTGTTACCCTAAAAAACATAAACGAAATCACTGTTAAAATGATTGAAACCTTTATTTATTACGCCATTATTGTATTTACGGTGTTTATTGTTTTAAGCCAATTAAAAATTGCAGAGAATATCATTGAAATAGCTTTTTTCTCTTTGTTTGGTGCTTTATGCTTGGCATTTGGTCTCGCCTTTGGGTTGGGCGGCAAAGAACAAGCCGCACGAATCTTACAGAAAATGCGTGATAAAAACAATGAATAGTTCTTTGTCTTACAGCCACGCAGGCGTATGTCTGCGTGGTTTTCCAAATTGGCGCCTTTGGGGAATAAACAACTGGAACAATCAGAGCGTGCTACTCCTCCTGAGCCCTATCCAATAAATTCTTTGGGATGTTTTTGTTTGTTTTTACTTCCAGTTCACGAAGTTTTTCCACTTTAGTGACAAGATTACCTTTGCCGTCAACCAATTTGTTCATGGCATCGGAATAGGATTCTTTTGAGGCCTCTAATGCCTTGCCTACTTTCAATAAATCTTCAACAAAACCCACAAATTTGTCATAGAGCAGCCCACCTTGTTTGGCAATTTCAATTACGTTGCGTTTTTGATTTTCTTGTTTCCAAATCGAAGAAATTGTATTAAGTGTAGCCAATAAAATCGATGTAGACATTAGCACTACTTTTTTATCAAAGGCATCTAAGTGCAAATCGGTATCCTGCTGGTAGGCAAGCATAAGCGCAGGTTCAATAGGTACAAACATAAGCACGTGATCTGGGGAGTTAATACCATAAAGCGATTGGTAATTTTTCTTTCCCAAATCTGTGAAATGCTTTCGTATACTCGCTAAGTGGCGCTTTAAGGCCTCTTTGCGTGTTTGCGCATCTTCAGAACTTGAGTAATCGTAATAAGCCGTTAATGAAACTTTAGAGTCGATAACAATGTGTTTGTCATCAGGGAGTTTGATTATAAAATCTGGTTTTTTTAAATCGCCATTCTCATCTCTGTAACCGCCTTGAGTGGTAAAGTGTACATTTCGCATTAGACCCGTACGCTCCAACAAAACTTCCAGCTGTTTCTCACCCCAATCCCCCTGAGTTTTTGAATCACCAATCAATGCATTGGTAAGGTTGTGTGTGTCTTGACTAAGTTGCTGATTTAGACCTTGAAGGGTTTTTAAATGCTCTGTTAAAGCAATATTTCCCTTCAAAAAGTCGTCATTAGACTTATCCAGTTTCTTTCTAAATATATCAATTTCTTTACCCAGCGGACTTAAAATAGATTCAATCTGTTCTGCGTTCTGCTTTTTGAATTTCTTAGAGTTTTCCTCTAATATTTTAAAAGACAAGTTTTCAAACTCTGTGGTCAGACGCTCCTCTCTATTTTTTTCAGATAAAAGTTTTTCGTTAAGGGTGTTGACTTCTTGTGTCTTTAGGGCGATCTGTACTCTAAGATCAGCGATTTCTTTTTGAAGTGCATCACTATCTGGCGATGTATGTTTTTTTAACCTAAAAACTAAAATAACAATAATGCACAACAACAATACGAGTAAGACAACATCCATACAAGCGGTTTATAAGCGTGAATCAAATGTAATAAATTACTTGCTCAAATACATCTTTCTGCGACCGTACAACTCATAGAACTGGTCGTCTTGAAGGTTGTCAATAAACAAAATACTTTCGCCCGTACTTTTCATTTCAGGTCCCAATGCCTTATTTACATTAGGGAACTTATTAAATGAAAACACAGGTTGCTTGATGGCAAAGCCTTCCAATTGCGGATTAAAATCGAAATCAGATACTTTTTTATCGCCGATCATAACTTTCGTTGCGTAATTCACATACGGCTCTTTATATGCTTTTGCAATAAAGGGTACTGTTCTGGAAGCACGTGGATTGGCTTCGATGATATACACCACATCGTGTTTTATCGCAAACTGAATATTGATAAGACCAACCGTGTTCAAGGCAAGCGCAATCTTTTTGGTGTGATCTATAATTTGCTGCATTACAAAATCACCCAAATTAAAGGGTGGTAAAGTAGCGTTGGAGTCACCCGAGTGAATACCACACGGCTCAATATGCTCCATAATTCCAATGATATACACATTTTCACCGTCGCAAATGGCATCTGCTTCTGCCTCAATCGCTCCGTCTAAATAGTGATCTAATAACAATTTGTTATTTGGAATTTTATGCAATAAATCCACTACATGTTTCACCAAATCTTCTTTGTTAATGACAATTTTCATGCCTTGACCGCCTAATACATAAGAAGGTCTAACCAAAATTGGAAAATTCAATTTGTCGGCAAGCGCAAGCGCTTCGTCAGCCGTTTCCGCAACACCAAATTCTGGGTAAGGAATGTTGTTATCCTTGAGAAGCGTAGAAAAGCTTCCGCGGTCTTCCGCCAAGTCTAAGGATTGGTAACTCGTTCCCATAATTTTAATGCCGTAGCGGTCAAGTTTTTCGGCAAGCTTTAACGCCGTTTGACCACCAAGCTGTACAATCACGCCTTCGGGTTTTTCGTGGCGGATGATATCGTAAATATGTTCCCAGAAGACAGGCTCAAAATAAAGTTTGTCTGCTGTATCAAAATCTGTAGAAACCGTTTCAGGATTACAGTTAATCATAATGGTTTCGTAGCCAGCTTCGCTAGCAGCCAAGACCCCGTGAACGCAGCAATAATCAAATTCAATGCCTTGTCCAATTCGATTTGGCCCAGAGCCAAGCACTACAATTTTTTTCCGATCCGAAACTACACTTTCGTTATGTACAGACACATCGCCTTCGGCTGTTTCCATCGTAGTTTCAAAAGTAGAGTAGTAATAAGGCGTTTTTGCGGTAAACTCTGCTGCACAGGTGTCTACCAACTTATAAACGCGTTGAATGTTCATCTCATCACGCTTACTGTTTACCTCGCTTTCCAAACAGCCCAGCATGTGTGCAATTTGTCGGTCGCCATAGCCTTTTTGCTTCGCTTCCAACAGCAATTCCTTATCGATACTTTCAATGGTATAAGTAGCAATTTCTTTTTGTAACTGGAACAGTTCTTCATACTGTTTCAAATACCACATGTCAATTTTAGTAATGTCGTAGATTTTACTCAACGGAATGCCCATGGCAATGGCATCGTAAATCACAAAAACCCTGTCCCACGAAGCGTTAGTAAGTTTATCTATAATTTGGTTGTAATCGGTATAGCCTTTCCCATCTGCACCCAATCCATTGCGCTTAATTTCCAATGATTGCGTGGCTTTATGTAATGCTTCTTGAAACGAACGGCCAATACCCATAACCTCGCCCACGGCTTTCATTTGCAAGCCTAACGTACGGTCAGAACCTTCAAATTTATCAAAATTCCAACGTGGAATTTTCACAATAACGTAGTCTAATGTTGGTTCAAACAGCGCCGAAGTAGATTTTGTAATCTGATTGTCCAACTCGTCTAAGCGGTAGCCAATCGCCAGTTTGGTAGCCACTTTTGCAATGGGGTATCCGGTAGCTTTACTCGCCAATGCCGAAGAACGTGATACACGTGGGTTAATTTCAATGGCAATAATATCTTCTTTTTCATCGGGACTGACAGCAAATTGTACGTTACAACCGCCAGCAAAATCGCCAATGCTACGCATCATTTTAATAGCCATATCGCGCATTCGCTGATACGTTTTGTCAGATAAGGTCATTGCTGGCGCTACTGTGATAGAATCACCCGTATGGATTCCCATGGGATCCATGTTTTCAATCGAACAAATGATTACCACGTTGTCGTTATTATCCCGTAATAACTCCAACTCGTATTCTTTCCAGCCCATCATGGCCTTGTCAATCATAACCTCATGAATAGGAGAGATTTCCAATCCACGGCGCATGAGTTCATCAAAATCTTCTTCTTTGTAAACAATAGCAGCACCCGCACCACCAAGGGTGTAAGAAGCTCTAATACATAATGGAAAACCAAATTGCTGCGCAATTTCCTTGCCTTTTAGGAAAGATGTTGCTGTGGCTTGTGGTGCCATTGGTACATCAATTTTACCCATGAGTTCACGGAATTTCTCACGGTCTTCTGTAATGTTTATCGCGTCGATATTTACACCAATAAGTTTTACATCAAAATCCTTCCAAATGCCTTTTTCATCCGCTTCAATACAAAGGTTTAAGGCAGTTTGTCCACCCATGGTGGGCAATACAGCGTCAATATGTGGATGCGCTTTTAAGATTTTAATAATGGATTTAGTCGTCAGTGGCAACAAATACACATGATCTGCCATGGAAGGATCAGTCATGATTGTTGCGGGATTGGAATTGATAAGAATGGTTTCAATTCCGTCCTCTCTGAGAGAACGTAACGATTGCGAACCCGAATAATCAAATTCGCATGCCTGACCAATAATAATAGGGCCAGATCCTATGATGAGTATGCTATTTAGGTCTTTTCTTTTTGGCATATGCGGTAGCTAAAAGGTGGTCAAAATTCTGTCGAAGATATACAAAAAAAGGCGCTACTCATAAAGTAGCACCTCAATGTTTTCAACGATTTATTCACTTATTTTTTGTGACGTACTTCAGATGATACAGAAAGTTTTTTACGTCCCTTAGCACGGCGTGATGCCAGTACTTTGCGACCTGCTGCTGAAGACATGCGCTCCATAAAACCGTGTTTGTTGCGGCGTTTTCTTTTTGAGGGTTGAAACGTTCTTTTCATCGTTTTTTAATTATAATGGGTGCAAATATACAATATCTGTTATCACCAACAAACAACCTTATTACTTAAATGTGTAAGTTTGCAAAACAAAAGAAAGATATGTTCCCAAAAACTATAAAAATTGTTTTAGCAGCCCTCATTACCGGCTATGCCTTACATCAATTTATTGAATCTAATATTGGTAACGGAATTGCATTAATCTTCTTGGCGGGTGTGTTTGTATTCTTGTATTTTAAGAATGAATTGATACTGATGTCGTTTTTACGTTTGCGCAAACAAGATTTTGATGGAACGCTACGATGGTTACAGCGCATCAAAAACCCTACGTTGGCACTTACGCAAAAACAACAAGGCTATTATTTCTTTTTACACGGCGTGATAGAGTCGCAAAAAAACCTAACCAAAGCTGAACGTCATTTCAAAAAAGCCATCTCACTAGGCTTAAACATGAAGCATGATTTGGCAATGGCAAAGTTAAGCTTAGCCGGAATTGTAATGCAAAAACGTCGTAAGCGCGAAGCTACTTCTCTTCTTAATGAAGCAAAAAAACTGGATAAGCAAGGCATGTTGACAGATCAAATCAAGATGATGCAACAACAGCTAAAAAAAATCTAACTTATCCCTTCCAGTCATTTAAAATAATTTTAGGAAGATTTCTATTAAACCAACGTGATCGAAGCACAATCATTACGTGTGTACCTTTGGGAACAGGTATATAATCTTTCAAATAAAATACAGGGAAAACCAAATCATAGGTGCCGTGAATGTGGGTAACATTAGGAAGTGGCTCCTCTTGATCCCAGTTAAAAAAAGCTTCCAACGACCAATCTAAATACGCAGGATCACGTACAGAAAGGTACTTTTTGTTTAAATCCATACGTTTACGCGCGGCAGGACCAAACATAAATCCAACAAAATCTTCAAGGTTATCTACCCATTGCGTAGGAAAAAAACGGTAAGCTTTTGTCTTTCGTGTTATGCGCATGTGAATAGGAAATTCTTTTCGTGTGCGAACACTCGAAACGATGATTACTTTTCGACAAGGAATTATTTTCGACATTTCTTGAACGATAATCCCACCAAAAGAAACGCCTACTAAAACAGGGTTGGGATGTATCACCTTTTCACACATTCGCTTCACATATGACGCTAATGCTTCATTTTTACTAGGTGTAAACCATGCCAATCGATGAATTTGAAACGAATTGCCCATTTGAATAAAATCAAAAATAGACGTATTTGCAGCCATTCCAGGCATCATATATATGTGTATGACGTTAGACTTTTCCATTGCAAATTAAATGTACGTAATTTTTTGTAAATTTGCGATCTAGCAAATTTTTATGGAAAAAATGAACGTTACTGACAATTCCTTCTTGCGTCAATTCGAAACAGAAGTTGACGGCGAACTTGCCAAAATAGAATACGCACAACAAGAGCGAAAAATATTCCTAACCAAACTTGTAGTTCCAAAAGACAATTGTCCTAACGACTTTAGTGATGCTTTTATCAAAGAAGTACTCGCCATTATTGCAGAGCGCAATGTAAGCATGATGCCAACAAGTCCAGAAATTGTACGCTTTATTAGAAAAAACAAGCGTTATCGCAGCATGCTACCCATAGGTGTGCGTATCTAAGCCACCTGTGTTCCTTCAGCTTTTATAAATTCAAAGTTTACCAAACCGTCATCCGCTATTTTGGTGAGTTCCACCTGACGAATCGTATTGCATAGCGCAGGATTCCAAAAGGTTTTAACTTTGACATAATTGGACGTAAAGCCGTGTATAAACCCATTTTTGTTTTCTGATTCAAACAAGACGTCTTGTGTGGTTCCCAATTGTTGTTCATAAAAAGCACGACGCTTTTTTTGCGACAGTCCGCGTAACATTTTACTTCGCTTTGCCCGAACATTTTTTGAAACAGGATTTGGCATTTCGGCAGCAAGTGTATTGGCACGTTCAGAATACGAAAACACATGCAAATACGAAATATCTAATTCATTAAGAAAATGGTAAGTTTCCATAAAATGAGCGTCGGTTTCACCTGGAAACCCAACAATCACATCAACACCAATGCATGCATGTGGCATTCTATTTTTTATTTGCGCCACGCGTTTCACATATAATTCGCGCTGATATCTTCTACGCATAGCTGCTAAAATCGTGTTGCTACCACTCTGTAACGGAACGTGAAAATGCGGTACAAAGCGTTTTGATTGTGCTACAAAGTCAATGGTTTCTTGGCGTAATAAATTTGGTTCAATAGACGAAATACGAATACGTGCTAATCCTTCAACCGCATCCAATGCGTGGACTAAATCATAAAAAGTATGCGCGTGATTTTTTGCGCCAAATTCACCCTTGCCAAAATCCCCGATATTTACGCCAGTAAGGACAATTTCTTTTATGTCTTGCGATACAATTTCATGAGCCTGCTTCAAGACGTTGGAAAGCGTATCACTTCTAGAGAATCCGCGTGCTAATGGAATGGTACAATAGGTACATTTGTAATCGCAGCCGTCTTGGACTTTTAAAAACGCTCGAGTGCGTTCGCCAATAGCGTAACTGCCAACATATTGCTCCACTTTGTCAATTGCACACGCATGAACCGAAGTGTCAGCAGTTTTACTCTCTATAAAATCAACAACATTAAATTTTTCATTGGCTCCCAAAACCAAATCCACACCATCTAAGGAAGCTAATTCTTCAGGCTTGAGCTGGGCATAACATCCAATAGCAACTAAAAATCCATCGGGATTTTGCTTCAATGCTTGTTTTACAATTGCCTTAAATTTTTTATCTGCATTTTCGGTTACAGAACATGTATTAATCACATATACATCAGCAGCATTGTCAAAAGATACTTGGAAATATCCAGCAGCTGTAAACGAACGCGCAATAGTGGATGTCTCTGAAAAATTCAGTTTACACCCCAACGTATAAAATGCGACTGTTCCCGTAGTGGACATGTATAAAATTTTGACAAAGATACAATGCTAATTCGCTATTGCTTAAACAAATGACTAACGAAAATTAGTAGTGGACTCAAAAATATAAGTTAATACCTGTTCTGCAGATGCGCTGAGCTCTTCCCCGCGACGTGCCATAACAAGCCTGGCTGTTTCCAAAACCTTAGCAAGTCGATTTTCGGAAAGACCTTGTGCCCCGCCTCTAGAAAAACTCGGAATAAACGTACGTGGAAATCCTGTTGAGAAAATATTACACCCAACGCCAATTACCGTGGCGGTGTTCAAGGCTGTATGAATTGCTGTTTTGGAGTGATCGCCAATAATAGGCCCACAAAATTGCAATCCAGTTTGAATAAATTTTTGCTGTGTATAATTCCATGCGCGAACTTCACCGTAATCGTTTTTCAGGTTTGATGCATCTGTAGCCGCGCCAAGATTACACCACTGCCCAACAACCGCATTACCCAAAAATCCGTCGTGACCTTTGTTACTATTTCCTAAAAAAACAACATTATTGAGTTCGCCGCCAACTTTTGAATTTTCACCTAAACTTGTACCGCCATATACTTTAGCACCCATTTTAATAACCGCATTTTTACCAACATATAGCGGTCCACGCAAAAGCACGCCTTCCATAATAGTGGCGCCACCGTCCAAAATAATAGGGCCTTCTGTAGTATTAAAAACAGCAGCATGCGCTGTTACATTTGCACCAACTAAAACAGGATGTTGACCAAACTGTTGGTTGGAAGTGTGTAGCGAATTGGTATGTGAATCGTTAAAAAAAGACGCGTCATTACAAATGGCTTGTGCGTTATTTGAAAATAAATCCCACGGATAGCGAATAATTGTTAATGGATTGGAAAATGTGATTTCTTCAAACGAATTAAGTTCATCTGCTGCACTCGACGCCGCACCTTTAAAGGCAATCAGCGTATTCTCATGCACTAACTTTTGTCCGTCTTGTAGTTGCTGAACCGCAGCTACTAAAGCCGACGAGGGCAAACATCCGCCTAAAACAGCCACGTCAAAAGAAGGGGTTTTGGGTTGTAAATAGGTTTCTGTTTCAGAAACCACCGATGCATGCAGCAATCGTTCCCAACGCGATGCCAAGGTCATACCCCCAATAAACAACTGCGCAACAGGTCGTGTGTAAACAAGAGGAAGTAAATCGGTACGGTTAGATCCGTCAAATAAACATAAACGCATGCATCAAAGATAAGCGTAAATAAAAAAACCTCCACAAGGGAGGTTTCAATTCGTTCAAAAATTCAAAATTATTTTTTGAATTTGGCGTATTTGTTCTTAAACTTATCGATACGACCAGCGGTGTCTACTAATTTCGATTTACCTGTGTAAAACGGATGTGAAGTGCGTGAAATCTCTAACTTAATAAGTGGATATTCTACGCCTTCTAACTCAATAGTTTCTTTGGCATTGGCAGTCGATTTAGTAATAAACACGTCTTCGTTGGACATATCTTTGAACGCTACCAAGCGATAATTCTCTGGATGAATACCTTGTTTCATAATGCTTTTTCCTAGTTAAGGGGTGCAAATTTAATTATTTTATCTAAATTTACCATACACTTAACCGATAAAAAAAACTTCACATGGAAACTTCACCTAAATTAGGAACATATAACTACCGTTTTGGACTAATTGCGGCCGGAATTGGTATCGTATTTAGTTTGATGCTTTATTTTATGGACATGTTGTACAATCAATCCCCCATAATACAAGCAATTAATATAATTATTCCTTCTACACTTGCTATTTTAGCGATTCAAACCTATAAAAAAGATAATCAAGGACTTCTTTCATTGAAACAATCGATAAAGATGGGAGTTGGCGTTTTTTTAGTAGCAGGAATTATTGGACTATTATTTTTTACCGTTTTAATAAATACAATTGAACCTGATTTTATTACAAACACAGCACAAATGCAAGCCGATGCGCTTCGCGAAGCACGGCCCGAAATGGATGAAAGCATGATTCAAATGCAACAAGAAAATACCGAAAAGTTTTTTTACGCCAGCTTTCCAATTATTCTTATTTTCAATCTTTTGATTGGACTCGTTGTGGGATTGGTAACAGGAATATTTACAAAAAAGAGCTAATTGGCAACACAACCGCAATTATCGATCGTCATTCCATTTTTGGATGAAGCGGAATCACTTCCCGAGCTTTATGCTTGGATTGTTCGTGTACTTGAAGACGCTGCACTTTCCTTCGAACTCATTTTGGTTGATGACGGTAGTACAGATGCATCTTGGGATTGGGTACAAGAAGTCGCTGCTTCCGATAAACGCATTCGCGGCATTCGTTTTTTACGAAACTATGGCAAATCACAAGCGCTACACGCAGGGTTTTTGGAGTGTACTTCAGAAGTTGTTTGCACCATGGATGCCGATTTACAAGATTCTCCAGATGAACTCCCCAACTTGTATCGTATGATTGCAAATGGGGAGTACGATATGATTTCGGGATGGAAAAAGAAACGTTATGACTCGCTACTGTTCAAAAATATCCCTTCTAAGATTTTCAATTTAGTAGCGCGCTGGGTATCCGGAATTAAATTACATGATTTTAATTGCGGACTTAAAGCCTACCGGACTGACGTCATAAAAACTATCGAAGTCTATGGTGAGATGCATCGCTACATTCCTGTGTTAGCTAAGCAGGCAGGGTTTAATCGAATTGGTGAAAAAGTAGTCGTACATCAAGCGCGAAAATTTGGTAACTCCAAATTTGGTCCAGACCGATTTGTAAAGGGATTTTTAGACCTTTTGACGCTTTGGTTTTTACACCGATTTGGACGCCGCCCTATGTACTTTTTTGGATTGATTGGTAGCGTAATGCTGCTGTTAGGGTTTAGTTTCTCAATCTATTTGGGAATCGATAAGATTTTCGTCAATCCATCCGGAAGACTAATCGCTGAAAGGCCACAATTTTATGTGGCACTTACAACGATGATTTTAGGAAGCCAGTTTTTCTTGGCAGGATTTATTGGTGAAATTATCGTTCGAAATCGCGATCATAAAATGCGATATAAAATAAAGGAAACGATTGGTCCAAACTCTAATGCGAATATGTAAATTTGCCCAGTAATCTATATTCATGAATACATCCTTTTTAGAACAAGCGGACGCTTGGCAAAAAGCTCCTTTTGACAACGAAACGCAACAAGCTGTTACAGCATTAAAAAACGACCAAGAAGCACTTGAAGATGCTTTTTACAAAAATTTAGAATTTGGCACCGGCGGAATGCGTGGCGTCATGGGTGTTGGTACCAACAGAGTAAATAAGTATACTTTTGGACGTACAACACAAGGACTCAGCAACTACCTCAAAGCACAATTTCCAAATGAAACGCCTCGTGTTGTTATTGGATATGATTGCCGTCACAACAGTAAGGAATTGGCGCAGATTGTGGCAGATATTTTTTCCGCGAATGCTATTGATGTATTTCTTTTTACGGATCTTCGAGCAACTCCTGAAGTATCATTTGCTGTACGCCATTTAAAATGTCATTGTGGTATCGTCCTCACCGCATCGCACAATCCTCCAGAATACAATGGATACAAAGTGTATTGGCAAGACGGAGGGCAAATTGTACCGCCACAAGACGCTGGAATTATTGCTGCAATTAACGACACAACTTATCAAGACATACAATTTGATGCGCAATCAAATCGAATTAAACATATTGACAAAGAGGTTGACTCAGCGTTTCAAGAAGCTTCTGTAAAAGTTGGACGGATTGGAAACGGAAATCGAAGCGATATTAAAATTGTATTTACATCACTTCACGGCACTTCAATAACCGCTATTCCACAGGTACTCGAAG
The DNA here is from genome assembly GCA_949528465.1 of Bacteroidota bacterium. Taxonomy (GTDB): domain Bacteria; phylum Bacteroidota; class Bacteroidia; order Flavobacteriales; family Flavobacteriaceae; genus UBA7446. The sequence continues at coordinate 13,051 of CATIMP010000053.1, forward strand.
CGGCAGGTTACGATAACGTTACCATAATTGAAGCGCAAGCTACTCCTGACGGCGATTTCCCAACGGTTAAATCTCCAAACCCAGAAGAACCCGAGGCACTTAAATTAGCTATGGAAAAGGCAGTTGAAATTGGTGCAGATATCGTGATTGGAACTGATCCAGATGCAGACAGATTAGGAATTGCTGTGCGAAATGAAAACAATGAATTAGAGCTTTTGAATGGAAACCAGACCATGGTTGCTATGACGGATTTTATTCTTAGTAAAGGCGGTTATACAGAAACTGACCAGGCATTTGTAGGTTCAACAGTGGTTTCTACGCCCATGATGATTGCCTTAGCAAAGCATTATGGTGTTGAATGCAAATTAGGTTTAACAGGCTTTAAGTGGATTGCGCAAATGATAGAACATTACCCCAACCAAAAATGTCTTGGCGGTGGTGAGGAAAGTTTTGGTTATATGGTAGGCGATTTTGTCCGTGACAAGGATGCCGTTACCGCAGCTTTGTTAGCATGCGAGTTAACTGCAGAAGCCAAATCGAATGGGAGTTCGTTTTTTAACACACTCATGCGTAGTTATGAAACCTTGGGGCTTTATCAAGAAAATTTAGTTTCGCTTGTTAAGAAAGGAAAAACTGGAGCAGCAGAAATTGAACGCCTCATGGAGGAATTTAGAAACAACCCACCCAAAACTTTAGACGATAAAATCATTACACATCTTGAGGATTATGCGTCGGCTACCCGGCATGATTTGCTATCGCAACAAAAAGAAACAATACCTTTGCCGAAAGCCAACGTATTGATTTTTATTTCGGAAGACGGCACACGAGTAGCAGCACGACCAAGTGGAACTGAACCAAAAATAAAGTTCTACGTAAGTGTAAACACCCGTTTAGATTCGGCAGAAAACTACAGAACAACAAAAGCTGTTTTAGACCAAAAAATCACTCGGATTTTGGCTGAATTAGGCATATCATGAGTCCAATTCGGTACATATTACGCTACGCACTTCCATACAAAGGGTACATTGGATTGAATATTTTCTGTAACCTGTTGTATGCAATTTTTAATGCTCTTTCGTTTATTGCATTATGGCCCATGCTTGAAGTTCTTTTTGGTGGCGAAAAAACACCAACCGAAAAACCAAGTTATGAAGGTACTGGAGAGTTGTTGAATTATGCGCTGGATTCGTTTAGATATTCCGTGGGGCAGTATGCGCAAGACGACCCCTTGAAAGCATTAATGATTGTTATTGGAGTTTTACTGATTTCATTTTTTCTTAAAAACGTTTTCAATTACGCTGGCATATTTTTTATTACATATATGCGAAACGGCGTTGTAAAAGACTTACAAAATACCCTGTATGCGAAACTTATTTCGTTCTCTGCGCACTTTCATTCCGATAACAAAAAAGGGGATAGCTTAGCGCGAATCACTTCTGATGTAGTTGAGGTGCAACGTTCTTTTTTGTCAGTTCTAGAAATGCTGATTAGAGAACCGTTAACCATATTATTTGCGCTTGGAAGCATGTTTTTTATTAGTACAAAACTAACGCTCTTTGTACTCGTTTTTATACCTGTAGCTGCGTGGTTGATATCAATAATTGGAAAATCGCTTAAATCACGTTCGGAACGTGTACAACGCGAGTTCGGAGAATTGCTATCATATGTTGAAGAATCTTTGTCGGGCATTCGAATTATTCAAGTGTTTACTGCCGAATCAAACTTTAATCAGAAGTTTGCGAAAATCACCAAACGTCTATTTTCATTTTCGAACAATTTGACTCATCGGCAGAGTTTAGCAAGTCCTATGAGTGAATTTTTAGGAATTGCTGTTTTTGGGGTCATTTTGTATTTCGGTGGTCGACTCGTTTTGATAGAGCAAACGCTCACAGGAGAAGCATTTATTACGTATTTAGGTCTTGCCTATGGTGTACTAACTCCTGCAAAATCGATGAGTAGAGCAATTTATAGTGTCCGCAAAGGAAACGCTGCTGCGCAGCGCATTATGGAATATTTATTTTATAAATCGGAAATTCAGTCGCCAAAAAACCCTAAAAAAATACCTGCATTTTCGAACGAAATTTCGTTTAACAATATTCACTTTAACTACGGAGATGAAAAAGTCATTAACGGGCTTGATCTTAAAATTTCAAAAGGAAAATCGGTGGCACTTGTTGGGCCTTCCGGTAGCGGAAAAACAACAATCGCTAACCTTTTAGCACGTTTTTACGATCCTCAAAAAGGAAATATTACCATTGATGGAATTGCCATTAAAGATGTAAATTTAGATGAATTACGCACATTGTTTGGCTATGTTACCCAAGATTCTATCCTATTTCACGATACCGTCAAAAACAATTTGCTTATTGCGCGTCCAAGCGCTTCAGACACAGATCTTGCCGACGCACTTGCCATAGCTAACGCTGGTACGTTTGTTGAAGAACTTCCGCAAGGCATTAACACTGTTATTGGAGATGCGGGAAACAAACTTTCGGGTGGACAAAAACAACGTTTGGCTATAGCACGTGCCGTACTCAAAAATCCGCCTGTCATGATTTTAGATGAGGCCACTTCTGCCCTTGATACAGAATCTGAAAAATTAGTACAAGATGCACTTCAAAAAATGATGCAAAACCGTACTTCACTTGTCATTGCGCACCGCTTATCAACCATAAAAAGTGCTGATGAAATTATTGTTCTTGACAAAGGAAACGTACTTGAGCGTGGTACACATAAGACACTTCTAGCGCAAAACGGTATGTATAAAAAACTGATTGATTTACAATCATTTAACTAATGCTATGCGCTTACACAAAAACTTAGTTCTGGCTGTACTTAACGGCCTACATCAAATTTTTAACGAAGAAAAATACGCCGATAAAGTTGTGGCACAAGTACTCAAATCCGATAAACGCTGGGGAAGCCGTGACCGTGGTTTTATTGCAGAAACCTCCTACGAAATTGTGCGTTGGAAACGCCTCTATGCTACTATTGCAGATGTACAAGAACCGTTAAATAGAGATGATTTGTGGCGAATCTTTGCGGTTTGGGCAACATTGCGCGGCTATCCACTACCCGACTGGAAACCATTCGAAGGGACACCCACGAGACGAATTAAAGGACGATTTGAAACCTTACGAAAAGAACGCAAATACCGGGAATCGGTTCCAGATTGGCTAGACGAATTGGCAGCCAATTCTTTGGGTGAAAAAAAATGGGAAAAAGAGCTTGAAGCCTTAAATACAGTTGCGCCTGTTGTACTCCGTGCAAATGCGTTGAAAATTCTTCCGAAATTACTTCGAAATGCATTGCTTGAAGATAAAATCACAACACAATATTTATCAAAGTATCCTGACGCATTAGTACTTGATGAACGTAGTAATGTGTTTAGTACTGAAGCATTTCAAAAAGGACTTTTTGAAGTGCAAGACGCTGCTTCACAATGCGTTGCGCCTTTTACGCAAGTAGAATCTGGAATGCGCGTTATTGATGCTTGTGCTGGCGCAGGTGGAAAATCATTACACCTTGCTGCATTAATGCAAAACAAAGGACAACTCATCGCTTTGGACATCCATCAATATAAACTTCGCGAACTTAAACGCAGAGCAAAGCGTGCTGGCGCACATAACATTGAAACGCGTCTGATTGAAAACAATAAAATCATTAAAAAACTACACGGCTCAGCAGATAGGGTTCTTTTAGATGCGCCATGTAGTGGCTTAGGTGTTTTACGCAGAAACCCAGATGCAAAATGGAAGCTTAACCCCGATTTTATTAACCGTGTTATTGCTGAACAGCAAAAAATATTGACTCAATATGCACACATGGTAAAACCCGGCGGAAAGCTCATTTACGTTACCTGCTCCATTTTACCGCAAGAGAACGAAGCCCAAATTTCTGAATTTTTAACAACTGAAATTGGACAATCTTTTACACTGGAAAAAGAAAGTCACTTTTGGCCATCCGTTCAAGGGTTTGACGGGTTTTATATGGCACGCTTAGAACGAAAGGTTTAGTTTGTTGATAAATTAGTGCATTTCGTTTATTGTTTACAGGTCTAATAGCGCAATTTCATTCCAAACTATCCCTATTTTTGTACTTTAATCATTGTGTATGATTTGTTTTTTTGGTGACCCAAAACAGCACCTTTACGTAGTTCAAAAAGAACTTCCGATTTCAGAAGAAGATCAGAAAAAGTTGGAATGGCTTTTTGGTGGTTATCCCTTACTTAGAAAATCGTTTGTGCAAGCGACACTTGTTGGTCCTCGTATCAATATGATTACGCCATGGAGCACCAATGCCGTTGAAATTTGCCACAATATGGGAATCAACGATATTATTCGAATCGAACAGTTTTGGGGTGATGAAGAACTGCAGGCTTTTGATGCTATGGTGCATCAGCGGTTTAAAGAATTAGATCAACATATTTTTGATTCCAAGCGTACACCTGATCCTATCAATCACATTGATAATATTGCTGCATATAACGAAAAAGAGGGTTTATCGCTTAGCGAAGACGAAGTATCGTATTTGGAAACATTGGCAAAGCGCTTAGGGCGTTCACTTACAGACTCCGAGGTATTTGGTTTTTCTCAAGTAAATTCAGAACATTGTCGTCATAAAATCTTTAATGGTACTTTCATTATTGACGGCAAGACCAAAAAGAAATCGCTTTTTGAACTCATCAAAGAAACATCCAGGAAAAACGGGGAGAATTTAGTATCTGCCTACAAAGACAATGTAGCTTTTATAAAAGGGCCAACCGCAGTCCAATTTGCACCTAAACGCCCAAACGTACCTGATTTTTACACCAAGAAATCATTCCTATCTGTGTTATCGCTCAAGGCAGAAACACATAATTTTCCCACAACTGTCGAGCCTTTTAACGGAGCTGCTACAGGTTCTGGTGGTGAAATTAGAGATCGTTTAGCAGGAGGTCAAGGATCAATTCCCATGGCGGGAACAGCTGTTTACATGACCGCATATCCACGCACCGAAGCCAACCGTCCTTGGGAACAGCTTGCACCACGTCCGTGGCTCTATCAAAATCCTGAGGATATTTTGATTAAAGCATCTAATGGAGCATCTGATTTTGGAAATAAATTTGGACAACCTCTCATTGCTGGCTCACTGCTTACTTTTGAACATCACGAAAATGAACAAACGATTGGGTATGATAAAGTTATCATGCTTGCAGGTGGAATAGGTTACGGAAAAATACAGCAAAGCATCAAAAAAACACCCAAAAAAGGCGATAAAATCGTGGTTATGGGTGGCGATAATTACCGCATTGGCATGGGTGGAGCTGCCGTATCATCGGCAGATACGGGTGCTTTTGAGTCAGGGATTGAGCTCAATGCAGTACAGCGCTCAAATCCGGAAATGCAAAAACGTGTTGCCAACACGATTAGAGCTGCAGTTGAAGCGGATACCAATCCCATAGTTTCCATACACGACCACGGCGCTGGCGGGCACTTAAACTGCTTATCTGAACTTATTGAAGAGGTCGGTGGAACTATTGATTTAGACAAACTACCCGTAGGCGACCAAACCTTGTCAGCAAAGGAAATTATTGGAAATGAATCACAAGAACGCATGGGACTTATTACCAATTCGCGTGGACTTGAACAATTAAAAGAAATTGCTGCTCGTGAGCGTGCTCCCATATTTGAGGTGGGTGAAATTGAGGGGAATAATCACTTTGAAGTAAGATCAGAAAAAAGCGGTCAATCACCCATTGATTTGGCGCTTTCTGATTTTTTTGGAAAAACGCCTAAAACAATCATGGAAGATCGCTCAAGCGAAACGGCATATGCGGCAATACCACAGCCAAAATCGTTCGAGGAAAGTGTTGCGTGGTTATTACAGCTTGAAGCTGTGGCGTGTAAAGATTGGCTCACCAACAAAGTTGACCGCTGTGTTACAGGACGTGTAGCACAACAACAATGCATAGGACCACACCAATTGCCTTTGGCAAATTGCGGTGTAATGGCCCTCGATTTTGAAGGAATTCACGGTATGGCAACTTCAGTGGGGCATGCACCACTTATAGGACTCATAGACGCAGGCTTGGGGAGTAAAAATGCTATCGCCAAAGCCTTGACTAACATTATTTGGGCACCCATTTCAGAGGGTTTATCATCCGTAAGTTTATCTGCAAATTGGATGTGGGCTTGCAATAATCCTGGGGAGGATGCGCGTTTATATGAAGCGGTAAAAGCCTGCTCGGATTTTGCTATCAGTTTGGGGATCAATATACCAACGGGCAAAGATTCGCTGTCAATGAAACAAAAATACAGCGACCAAGAAGTTATAGCACCTGGAACAGTTATTATTTCTGCAGGAGCGCATTGCAGTGCTATTGACAAAGTTGTGACTCCAGAACTAAAGCGTGGTAGTGGTGATGTGTATCACATTGATCTATCTGATTGTAAATCTGCTCTGGGAGGTTCGGCATATGGGCAGCTCAATCAAGCCATTGGAACACAAGCACCCGATGTTGCTGAAGCTAAATATTTCAAAACCGTTTTCAATGTCATTCAAAAAGAGCTTTTGAAAAGCACTATTTCAGCAGGACACGATATAAGTTCAGGCGGACTTATTACTTCATTACTCGAAATGTGTTTTGCTGCTGATGGACTTGGCTTAGATGTAAAATTGCCGAAATCAGACCATAGTATTGAGCAAACACTACTCTCAGAACAAGTCGGGATTTTAATTCAAATAGAAAGTGCTACTGCATCAAGATTAAAGAAAAAAGGAATTGCCATTGAACGCATTGCAAAACTGACAAAATCAAATACATTGCGTGTAAAGAGCAGCGAAAATGAATACACTTTTGATGTTCCCTCCTATAGAAAACACTGGTTTAAGAGCTCGTATTTATTAGACCGCAAACAAAGTGGTGAGGAACAAGCTGCTGCACGTTTTAAGTCTTTTGACACATCTCCCCTGCAATTTAAATTTCCAAAGGATTTTGATGGTGCGTTAAAATCAACTCCAAAACGCAAACCAAAAGCAGCCGTGTTACGTGAAAAAGGAAGTAATTCGGAACGTGAAATGGCCTATATGATGCATCTGGCAGGTTTTGATGTAAAAGACGTTCACATGACGGATTTAACATCTGGAAGAGAAGATTTAAGTGACATACAATTATTAGTTGCTGTGGGCGGATTTTCAAATTCTGATGTACTTGGGTCGGCAAAAGGCTGGGCAGGAACCATCAAATACAACGAGAATGCAAAACAAGCAATCCAGGCATTTTTTGAACGTCCTGACACGCTTAGCCTAGGGGTTTGTAATGGTTGTCAACTATTTATTGAATTAGGACTTTTGCATCCAAATCACAAAGAAAAACCACATATGGAGCACAATGATTCGGGTAAGTTTGAATGTGTGTTTACAGATGTTGTTATTGAAGAATCGCCTGCCATTATGTTACAGCGTTTACAAGGCAGTAGGTTAGGGATTTGGGCAGCTCACGGTGAGGGCAAATTTGTGTTTCCAAAAGAAGAAAAAGCTTATGCTATTTCTGGTAAATACGCATACGACACCTATCCATCAAACCCGAATGGATCTGATTTTAATACCGCAATGGTAAGCAGCGACGACGGACGTCATTTGGTGATGATGCCACACTTGGAGCGCTCTATTTTCCCTTGGAATTGGGCAAACTATCCGCAAGACCGAAAAGATGCTGTAAGTCCTTGGATTTTGGCATTCGAAGATGCCTTCAACTGGATATCGAATAGGTAAAATCAAAAAAATATCGTTTTTTTGACTATTGGCTTTTTGTCAACGTACTAATATGATACATATGGAAACACCGAAAAGACTTTTTGATTTCATTGATTTAATGGCTGAGCATCGCTCAATTGCTAATGCTGTAAATTCAAAAGTAAACGGGAAATGGGTTGGACTTTCAACAAAAGAAACAAAGGAACAAGGCGATAGATGTAGTGCAGGTTTGCTAAGCTTAGGTGTAAACGCAGGAGATAAAATTGCAATCATTTCTTCGACGAATCGCACCGAATGGGTACTTGCCGATTTTGGTATGTCGCAAATTGGCGCTATCAATATCCCCATTTATCCTACAATATCAGCTGAAGACTACGCCTATATTTTAAACCATGCTGAAGCCACATATTGCTTTGTGTCAGACAAAGAAGTGTTGGATAAATTGAGCGCTGTGGAATCGCAATGTCCAAAGCTTAAAGGTGTATTTAGTTTTGATAAAATTAAAGGACGTGATCAATTCAAAACGCTGCTTTCCAAAAAACCAACCAAAGAGCAAACTAACGAAATAAGCGCTCGAAAAGCTGCAATTAAAGCCGAAGATTTAGCAACAATTATTTATACTTCTGGGACTACGGGCAAGCCAAAAGGTGTGATGCTAAGTCATAATAATATTGTTAGCAATGTTATTGCGAGTCAGGAACGTCTTCCGCTGGAGTATGGCGAGGCAAAATCATTAAGTTTCTTGCCACTATGCCACATTTATGAGCGGATGCTTTTATACTTATATTTTTATTCAGGAACCAAAATATATTTTGCCGAATCGTTGGAAACCATTGGAGAAAACTTAAAAGAAGTTAATCCAAGTGTAATGACTGCAGTGCCCAGACTTTTAGAGAAACTCTACGATAAAATTTATGCGCGTGGCGCTGAGCTTTCGGGTATTAAGCAGAAGCTTTTTTATTGGGCAGTAGATTTGGGACTGCGATACGAACCCTATGGACAAAATGGTTGGTGGTACGAAGCACAACTCAAACTTGCGAGAAAACTTATTTTCAGCAAATGGAAAGAAGCCTTAGGAGGGAATTTAGATTTAATTGCATCTGGAAGCGCAGCGCTTCAACCTAGATTGGCACGTGTGTTTACCGCAGCCGGCATGACAGTAGCGGAAGGCTACGGCCTTACTGAAACCTCCCCTGTAATATCTGTGAATGATATGCGGAATGGCCAAATGCGTATTGGATCGGTTGGACCTATTATTAGTGGAGTCGAGGTGAAAATTGCCGAAGACGGTGAGATTTTATGTAAGGGTCCTAATGTGATGATGGGCTACTATAAAGATCAAGAGAAAACAAACGAAGTATTAAAAGACGGTTATTTTCACACTGGTGATATTGGAGTTATTGATGCGGATGGTTTTCTAAAAATTACAGACCGAAAAAAGGAAATGTTTAAAACATCTGGCGGGAAATACATTGCCCCACAGGTGATTGAAAATGCGATGAAACAATCCATATTCATAGATCAAATAATGGTTGTTGGAGAAGGACAAAAATTTCCAGCAGCACTTATTCAACCTAATTTCGAAACTGTTGAGGCGTGGGCTGCAAAACAGGGTATTTCACTAACAAAAAATGAAGTTTGGAGCGAAAACAAAAAAATACATGAAAAAATATTTGATGAAGTAAACCAAATCAACAAGCGCTTTGGGCAATGGGAAAAAGTCAAAGAAATTCGCATTACTGACGATGTGTGGTCTGTTGAAGAAGGACACCTTACTCCTACAATGAAATTAAAACGCAAAAGCGTCAAAGAAAAGTACCAAACGCTTTTCAACTCAATTTACGATTTATAAAAAATACTATGCGTGCATAGTATTTTTTTTTGTATGTTTGGGGTATGCTAGTAACAACTTCATACCCAACTATTGACGCGCTCTATCGAGCGACGTGGCAATCCATTGCCAAAATGTACAACGAACAAGCTACTAAATACGATACCACTATGGCAACGGGTTTTGCGCTGCTTTCCATTGACCCAGTTCATGGAACGCCATCAACAGCCATTGCTCCAAAAATGGGAATGGAAGCTACAAGTCTATCACGAACACTTAGAACACTTGAAGAAAAAAAACTCATAGAACGTGTTCCTAATCCAGATGATGGACGCAGTGTATTGCTAAAACTCACCACACTAGGTTTAGAAAAAAGAGACTTATCAAAATCACTTGTATTGCAATTTAACAAGCAAATTGAGGAGCGTGTTGGTGAAAAGAAACTCGAAGCTTTTAAAGAAGTTTCTGAAACGATTATAGAACTTATCCAATCCAAAAAAATCTACGACAAATGAAAAGAAGAATTAACAAAGTAGCCGTTTTGGGTTCGGGTATTATGGGTGCTGGTATAGCGTGTCATTTTGCCAATATAGGAGCTGAAGTATTGCTTTTGGATATCGTTCCCAAAGAGGCAAACGATGCTGAAAAAGCAAAGGGATTAGATACCTCACATACTCAAGTACGCAATCGGATTGTTAACGAAAATCTGATGAAAGCCGTTAAAAGTAAGCCCGCCCCACTCTACCACGCTACATTCAAAGAACGTATCTCCACAGGAAACTTTGAAGACGACATGTCCAAAATTGCCGACGTGGATTGGATTATTGAAGTAGTCGTTGAACGCTTAGACATTAAAAAGATCGTATTTGAACAAGTGGAAAAATTCCGTACTCCAGGAACACTCGTTAGTTCCAATACATCTGGAATTCCTATCAAGTTTATGAACGAAGGAAGATCAGAAGATTTTCAGCAGCACTTCTCGGTAACACACTTTTTTAATCCGCCGCGCTACTTAAAACTCTTCGAAGTTGTTCCTGGACCAAATTGCAAACCAGAAGTTGTAGATTTTCTACTGGATTATGGAAGTCGATTTTTAGGAAAAGCATCCGTTTTGGCAAAAGACACTCCCGCGTTTATTGGAAATAGGGTAGGGATTTTTTGTATCCAAAGTTTATTCCATCAAATAAAACCCATGGGGTTAACGGTAGAAGAAATAGATAAACTTACGGGGCCTGTAATGGGGCGACCTAAATCTGCTACATTCAGAACAGTTGACGTGGTTGGTTTAGACACACTTGTTCATGTTGCCAACGGACTTCACGAAAACTGCCCAGATGACGAGCGTCATGCTGTTTTTACATTACCTGATTTTATCCAAAAAATGATGGATGAAAAATGGTTAGGCAGTAAAACTGGGCAAGGGTTCTATAAAAAAGTAAAAAATAAAGACGGAAGGTCTGAGATTCAAGTGTTGGATTTAGATAGCATGACATACAGAGCCAAGAAAAAAGCTTCGTTTGCTACCCTTGAAAAGACAAAAACAGTTGAGCGTGTTGCAGATCGCTTTCCCATATTGATTGGTGGCACTGACAAAGCTGCTGCTTTTTACCGAAAAGTTCTTGGTGAAACCTTTGCCTATGTACAGTTTAGAATCCCTGAGATTGCGGATGAATTGTTTCATATTGATGAAGCCATGAAAGCTGGTTTCGGTTGGGAGCACGGTCCCTTTGAACTTTGGGACGCTGTTGGATTGGTCACAGGAATTGAACTTATAAAAGAGGCTGGACACCCTGTTGCTCCTTGGATTGAGGCAATTGCTGCAAAAGCAGATAGTTTTTATAAACTTGAGGCGAACAAAAAGCATTACTATAATATTGGTAAAGCAGCATTTATTCCAATTCCTGGTCAGGATGCCTTTATCATTTTAGACAATGTCAGAGAAAATAAAACGATTTGGCAAAACAAAGAATGCTCAGTTATTGACATAGGCGATGGCATTCTAAACATCGAATTTCATTCCAAAATGAATACCATTGGCGCTGGCGTTTTACAAGGTATTAATAAAGGAATTGATCTTGCAGAAGCTAGATATGAAGGCATTGTTGTGGGAAACAACGGGGCTAATTTTTCTGCCGGTGCAAATTTGGGGATGATTTTTATGATGGCCGTAGAGCAAGAATACGATGAGCTCAATATGGCGATAAAATATTTTCAAGATACCATGATGCGCATGCGCTATTCGAGCGTACCCACAGTGGCAGCGCCACATGGTTTGGCACTTGGTGGGGGTTGTGAACTTTCCATGCATGCCGATAAAGTGGTTGCTGCGGCGGAAACATACATTGGGCTTGTTGAGTTTGGCGTGGGTGTCATTCCAGGAGGTGGTGGCTCAAAAGAAATGACACTTCGAGCTGCCGATACTTTCCATAAAAACGATGTTGAGCTCAATGTTCTACAAGAATATTTTCTCGCTATTGGTATGGCAAAAGTGGCTACTTCGGCATACGAAGCATATGATATTGGCATACTTCAAAAAGGAAAAGACACGGTTGTTGTAGACAGTAAACGTCAATTGAGTATTGCCAAGCAAGAAGCGCTTTTGATGGCGCAACGCGGCTATACACAACCAAAACAACGCACAGATATCAAGGTTCTTGGAAAACAAGCGTTGGGTATGTTTTTGGTTGGAACCGATAGCATGGAAGCTGGACACTACATTTCTGAACACGATCAAAAAATTGCCAACAAACTTGCCTACGTCATGGCAGGTGGCGATTTGTCGCAAGCAACAAAAGTGAGTGAGCGCTATTTATTAGATATCGAGCGTGAAGCGTTTTTATCGCTTTGTGCCGAAAGAAAAACGTTGGAACGTATTCAACATATGCTAAAAACAGGAAAACCTTTAAGAAACTAATTATGAAAACCGCATATATCGTTCGAGCCTATCGTACCGCCGTTGGAAAAGCACCTCGGGGTCTTTTTCGCTTTAAGCGTCCCGACGAACTCGCAGCTGAAACCGTTGCGTATCTTATGAATTCTATTCCAGAATTAGATAAAAAACGTATAGA
>CATIMP010000054.1 GCA_949528465.1 Bacteroidota bacterium
GATTGCTGTGCTTGGAGAAGTTCTGTTTCTATGACACGTAGTTCTTGTAATGATAAATCATAATCATTTTGAAGTTGAGTCTTTTCAAATGAAATAAGAGGTGTATTTAAGTTTACCTCATCATTATTATTAACAAATACTTCTTTGATCACCCCGTCAATAGGAGCATTGATAAAGTTGGGGTCTTCCGGGACAATTTCAGCTTGACCAATTGTGGACAAAGAAACAGGGTAAAACATACTCGCCGTAATCCCTGCTAAAAAAAGAAACTGAAACCAAGTTTTGCGAATAATTTTTGCAGATGTCTCAAAGAAATTGTTTTCTTTGAGAGAGCCCATGGCGTGGCCAATGGAACTGCTTAGATGTCTAATATATTCTATTTCTTGTTCACTCCACTCTTCTTCTCTTACTAGCAATAATACAGCCTGAGGTCCTTTTTGTGTAGATAAACAAGGCACCCATAAAAACTGATCTGGAAGGGGGTTCTCATCTCGAGCAGGAACAAGATCCTCTTTGCTCAATGTAAAAGTATGAGTTTCAGGAGAACCATCTCTTAATTTTTGTCTAATAATTTTTTGAGCTAATGTAGTCGTGGCAGAGGTTTGTTCCACAACTGCAATGTCTGAAATGGCTTCAATTTTAAACTTATTCGGAGTATTCCAAGATCCAAAGAAAGCATACATAAAGGGAGCAATGCTTCGCAATTCGTTGGTGACTGTATATCTAATTTCTACAAATGATTGGGCATCCCTGAGTTTTTTTTTCAAAGGAAAATATTCTAGATAGACGATTTAATTGTTCTTGGCTCAAAATACAACGCGGCCGCTCATTCCAGGAAGTAGGGCAGGACTTGCATCAGTAATAGTTCCTTTAAGTTGAATAGTTTGGCTTACCGCATCCACATTGGCTCCAATACCACTGATGGAGGCATTAAATTCTTTTTGGATTTCATCAATATAGACTTTTATGGGGTGTCCAATTTTTAACCAAGAAACCCATTCACTAGAGACGACCATTTCTAACTCTAGAATATCTGTTTGAATAATTTTCATTAACTCTACTTGGGGTTGAATGGTCTCGTAAGTATTAACGATAACCTCTTCCACTGCTCCGTCAAATGGCGCTTTGATCTGACATCGCTCAACATTCAGTTCTGCTATACGTAATTCTGATTTCGCTTTTTCATATTCAGAAATTGATAATTCCAATTCATATTTACCAATAGATCTCATCTGCAGCATCTGCTCATCGCTTTTTAGTTTAATCAAGGCACTATTAGAGTTAGCACTAACAACATCTTTTTGAGCTTCATATAAACTACAATCAAACTGAATGAGTAAATCGCCTTTATTAAATCTCTGCATTTCCTTCACAGCAATATTTTCAATTCGAGCTGCCAGCTCACTTGATAAAATTGCTTCTTGAGATGCCACGACTAATGCTCTTGATTCCTTATCTTGAGAATAAGCAGGCAAGGACAAAAAAAATAAAATTGTCAGTAAACTAGCTAGATGCTTTAGTAAATTTATCACCATAATTTTCATACCCCTCAAATTCTAAATTGATTTGATCTTGAAGGGAAGCAAACTCCACGATTTTTCCCTCGACTTCAGGTGGGTCCATATTCAAGGAGAGCTCGTCAGAAGTGAAATCAACATCTATTTCAAGCGTTCTAACAGATCCATCATCATCTTCTGCTAAAATTTGAAAGGCAATTCCCTCCACATTTTCTGGCGGTTGAGCTTGAATCTCACCGGTTTGAGGATCAATTTGTAGCCAGTCAGGATTTTGAGCTGCTCTTGGACTACTATCTGTTTTTGAAACTTTTAAACTATATTGATTAACATTGTTACTATTATCATCATTGATTTTGACAGTTACAAGGCTTCCTTCCCTTGCCACTGAAGCTAATTTTAAAGTCGCGGAAGGATCAAGATTATTATCTAAGTTAAGTGAGTTTGTAGCATTAAGGTTAGCAGATCTATTAACATCCCTCTCTCCCTCATTAGTTGCGTTTAGTAACATTTGACCTTTGTCATCTATAACAACTTCTGACTTTAAAGAGGTACTGCGATCAACAAAAGGTTTTAAGTCACGCTTCAAAGTAGAATCTTTTTTAAGTGTGCTTTTATCTAAAGTTACATTGATCTCTCTAGTTGTATTATCTTTGTCAATGGCAATTACTTTAACATTGATGGCATTGATGCCATCTGGAAATTGCACGATTGTTTGTCCGGTCGATGGATCAACGCGAACCCAACTAGGAAGTGATGATCCATCTTCTAAAGTCGCAGTGTATTGTTGAACACTCAATCTGTAATCATCTCCGATAGCAAATCCTAAAATTGTTCCATCTTGGAACCCTGTCTTTAACTGGTCTGGTATTCTATCAACCACTCCTTTTTCAATATTTAAATCCTCCACTGCCACGTCAATAACCTTCATACCCCCATTAAAGGAATATTCTTTCACAATAGACTCCAAAGAACCTCCAACCTCTAAGATCTCCGTTTGAAAATCCATTTGTTCGGGTGCCTCTTGAAAGACAACTACTTTATTTGCTACAGCATCGTCAAAAGTTTTAGGATTAACTCGAATTGGCTCAGGTTTTGGCCCTCCTGGTTTTCCAGGCTTACCCACAACAATGGTGAATGTTTGCTGTGTAGAAAGATTACCTCCGTCTGTTGCAGTGACTGTAAATGTATAAGTTCCCTCTTGTAATCGTCCAACTACTCGTCCCGCATCGTTAATTCTTAGGCCCGAAGGAAGCCCGCTAGTTGAATAGGTTAGCTGACCATATGTGTTATTTTTGGGATCTGGATCATCAAAAAAGGTTTTGGTTTGGATGATAATACGTTGATTTTCCGCGGCATTTATGGTCGGAGGGCTCGTAGAAGTAGGGGCATTATTAATACCTGTGACTGTAATTCTTAGCTCTGCTGTATCCGTGCTAGTGCCATCTGAAAGGGTATATGTGAAATAATCTACAGCGGTCTCCAAAGGTGCTAGTGCATCCGCAGCGGCAGTAGTTGCAGCATATGTATAAGTACCATCGGAATTTAAGGTCAATGTACCGTAGGTTCCAACTAAGGTGGAACCAATCGCGCCAGTAGTCCCTGTAGCATTTTCTCTTCCCGTGCGTATGGCAGTAACTGATGACTCACCAACAGAAAGTGCAGCACTACCATTATCTGTGTCGTTGGATAAAAGACCAGCGCTTGTAACGCTTTTGGATAGAGTGCTACTTGCATCAACAGCTCCAGTATCCGTTACGGCTACCACTTCATTATCTGATCC
>CATIMP010000055.1 GCA_949528465.1 Bacteroidota bacterium
ATCGGATTGGCTGCAAGAGACACACTGCGTTTAGAAATGGGCTATTGCCTGTATGGGCATGAACTTACTGACACCACTTCACCCATTGCGGCGCGATTGGCGTGGTGTACACACTTTGGAAAAAGTTTTGTTGGGGAAAATTCTATTAAAAAAGAAAAAGCCGAAGGCACACCACAACTCCGTGTGGGGATTACGATGATTGACAGAGGTATTCCACGACAAGGATACACACTGGTTGATGCGAACGAAAATACTATCGGCGGAGTAACATCGGGAACGTCTTCGCCTTCATTAGGTGTGGGTATTGGTATGGGTTATGTGAATACAGATTATGCTAAAGTTGACACTGAAATTTTTGTGCGTATCCGAGACAAAAATATCAAAGCACGCATTACAAGACTCCCTTTTTTGTTATGATACGGGTGCTGATTATTGGCGGAAGCGGTTTTTTAGGACGTGCCCTTTTTAAGGAGTTACACCCTTACATGGATGTATATGCCACCTACAACACCCAAGAACGCTACGCCAAAAACAAACGCTATTTCTCATACGATATCAACGAAGACTCGCCTACCGAGTTACTTCGGTTTATAAAGCCAAATGTGATTCTCTCAACCCTTCGCGGGGTTGCGCATGCGCAATTTGTTGCTCATGACATGCTCATTGATTACGCCACACAACACGGCACAAGACTTGTGCTGTTGTCCTCGGCAAATGTATTTGATAGTTTTCGGCATTACCCAAGTTATGAACATGACAAAACCCTTTCAGAAAGTACTTTTGGGAAACTCAAAATTACCCTTGAAAACAAGCTGATGCGTATGCCTGCGTTTAGCTGGACCATTGCGCGATTGCCTATGGTGTTTGGCGCAAGCTCGCCAAGATTACAGGAATTGAAAAATGCGATTTATACCCAAGAGCCTTATGAAATTTTCCCCAATTCAGTAATAAACGTAACCGCTGATTATTTTGTAACGCAACAACTGCATTATATCATTAACCGAAACCGTTGGGGTATTTTTCATTTGGGTAGCAAAGATTTGGTGCACCACGATGCCTTTGTAGATCAATTAGCAAAAGGACTACAGCCGACTAAAAAACCTGTATATAAACACGTTTTTGCTAGCAATATAGACCGCTATATTGCGGTATTGCCCAAATACAACAACTTACCAAAGCACCTTGGCTATACGCACGAGGATGTGCTACAAGAAACCCTAAAGACCCAAACTAAAAAATCCAAATAAAACATGCTGATTGTGCTAAACAGGTAGTTGTTTAGCGTTAATCGCGTATATGTTTTAGCCTACCCTAACTGAAGTTGGTAAAAGTCGTGAATAAAGTATATTAAAACTGCTTTGATTATAGTGTTAAAATTTAAATCATCCTTTGGAAGCCACAAAAAGCTCCCTAACCTCAATATCTAAAATCTCAGCAATTTCGTAGAACATGTCAATTGGGGGTTGCATGTCATTTGTACACCATCGTGAAACAGTCGATTTATCCCTATCTAATTGTTCTGCCAACCACTTGGCAGACCTTTCCTCCTCTGCAAGAACTATTTTAATTCTGTTGTACCTTTTTTTTGACATAAAGTCAATAATTATTTAATGCCAACAAAAATAATTGTTTCAGAATCAACCTGTTTTTTATAAAATTTTATATATTCGCATATTAATTTTCGTTAAACGAAATTTAATTTATGTTTATTGAAAATAATTTACAGAATATAAATAATTATAAAAATTAAAAAACAACTCCAAAATCGGAACAAAATCAGTTATCTACCTCAAAGTACCTCAATAAAATAGGAATTGAAAGTTTTGATGTTAAATACTAAAGCTCCCGATTAAAATTGATTTAACCTTTAACCTACACCCATGAAACCTTATTATACATTTACCCTTTTTTTTAGTATTGCCTTTTTTAC
>CATIMP010000056.1 GCA_949528465.1 Bacteroidota bacterium
GCATGACCGCAGCTTACGCTGATGGTGGATATACTTGGTGGACTGATTTCTTATTTCAAGGAATGTTTGCCGCTACAGCAGCAACTATTGTTTCTGGTGCCGTAGCAGAGCGCATTAAGTTAGAAGCATTTATGCTTTTTGCTGTGCTTTATGTTGGATTGGTTTACCCAATCGTAGGCTCATGGCAATGGGGTGGTGGATTTTTAAGCAGCTGGGGGTTTTATGACTTTGCTGGTTCAACGCTTGTTCACTCTGTTGGAGGCTGGGCTGCCTTAGTCGTAATCTACTTCTTAGGAGCGCGAATTGGCAAGTTTAGTGCAGATGGCAAATCAAACCCAATATTCGGACACAATATTCCTATTGCTGCTGCCGGGGTTTTAATCCTTTGGTTAGGATGGTTTGGATTTAATGGAGGTTCTGTACTTTCTGCAGATCCAGAAGCTACGTCATTAGTACTTGTAACAACAAGTTTAGCAGCCGCAGCCGGTGGTGTTGTTGCTTCACTATTCTCGCATATTCTCTACAAAAACTACGATATCACCATGTTTATGAATGGTGTTTTGGGTGGCTTGGTGGCCATTACAGCAGGTGCTGACCAAATGTCAACTGGTGATGCGATGATTGTTGGAAGTATAGGAGGTATTGTTGTAGTGCTTGCTATTGCGTTACTTGAAAAATTAAAATTAGACGATCCTGTTGGTGCCATTGCCGTTCACCTATTTGCAGGAATGTGGGGAACCTTAGCCGTAGGTATTTTCGGTGCCATGGCTGGATTTGATCAATTTATGATTCAGCTTGCTGGAGTAGGTATTGTTGGTGCTTTTTGTGTACTCTCTACGCTTATTCTTGTACTGATTGTAAAATCATTAGTTGGACTCCGCGTAAGCAAAGAAGAAGAAATTAATGGACTAGACGACGCTGAACATGGAATGGCTGCTTATGCAGACTTTAGTGTGTCTAAAAAGTAAACATTTATTTGTTTAATTAGGAGTGTCGAAACCTCCGTTTCCTTCGACAACAGTAAGGAACGGAGGTTTTTTTGTGTATGTTTGTAGCAAATTTTGATATGTACGCCATAACACTTGTTATTCAGTGTCCCGACAAAAAGGGAATTATTGCAGATGTAACCTCTTTTGTGTATCAACACAAAGGGAACATCCAGTATATTGACCAGTATGTTGACAGAGAAAAAGGAGCGTTTTTTATGCGTTTGGAAGCAGAACTAGACGAGCAACTTTGCTCCTATCAGGCGTTTACAACTGCATTTGAAGAAGGTCCGGCAACTGTTTTTAATATGGATTGGAGTTATCAGCCTATAGCATACAAACCTAAAATGGCCGTTTTTGTTTCTAAATACGATCACTGTCTTTACGATTTGCTAGGAAGGTTTAAATCTGGCGAATTAGGGGTTGAAATTCCCTTTATTCTAAGCAACCACCCTGACCTTGCACCCATTGCCAAAGCGTTTGAAATTCCATTTTATCACGTTGCAGTTTCCAAGGAAACAAAAGCTGAAGCTACGCAAGAACAACTGCGTTTACTAAAAGAACATAACATAGATTTTATTGTATTGGCGCGGTATATGCAAATTGTACCACCTGCCCTAATTGACGCCTACACAAGTAATATCATTAATATTCATCATTCTTTTTTACCCGCATTCCCAGGAGCAAAACCCTACCACTCAGCGTTTGAGCGTGGCGTAAAAATCATTGGTGCAACCAGTCATTATGTGACTGAAGAGCTCGATGCCGGACCCATCATTGAGCAAGGCGTTGCACAGGTTTCACACAACCATAGTGTTGCACAACTTATTGCGAAAGGAAGAGATTTAGAAAAAATGGTTTTGGCAAATGCAGTTAAAAACCATGTAGACAAAAAAGTAATGGTGTACGGAAACAAAACCGTAGTCTTTACATAGCCGCTGTTCCGGCAACACCCCTGTAAGTGCTCCCAAACACACGCTTTTTTTTGTTTTTTTTACTTTTTATAAAAAAAAATTTAAATTAGCAGAGCTAAATCTTTATTATGAACCTACGCTATACCCTACTTATAGTCCTTTTTTCGACTACCATATCCTTTGCACAATCTGAATTTATCACGGTCTGGGAAACCACCACTACTGGTGAAAGCATTACCATTCCTACTGCCACTGACGCAACCTATGACTATACCGTAAACTGGGGCGATGGTAGTGCCGTAGAGTCTGGACTAACGGGCGATGCCACCCACACCTATGCTACCGCAGGAAATCATACCGTAACCATAACAGGTACCTTCCCCCGTATTTATTTTAACAATGCAGGCGACAAGGCAAAAATATTGGAAGTAAAACAATGGGGGAACCAAGCCTGGACGTCTATGGAAAAGGCGTTTTATGGCTGTAGCAAGCTTAATATTACCGCTACGGATGTACCTGACCTTTCCAATGTAACATCTTTTAATCAAATGTTCCGGAGTACTTTGCTAGAAACGGCCAACAGAATAGGCGACTGGAACACTGGTACTGTTACCAATATGGAGTGGATGTTTGCTTATGTAGCAGGCTTTAACCAAAACATCAGCAGTTGGGATACCAGTGCGGTTACAGAAATGACTGGAATATTTGCAGGCGCAAGTACTTTTAATCAAGACATTAGCGGCTGGGAAACCGGTGCGGTTACCGAGATGAATTTCATGTTTTATGGCGCAACTGCCTTTGACCAAGACCTCAGTAACTGGAACATCAGCGCGGTTACCAACATGACAAGTATGTTTTTAAACTGTTCCCTATCCACTACAAACTACGACAGCATGTTGGACAGTTGGAGCAATAAAACCGTTCAGACTGGTATCGTATTTGATGGAGGAAATAGCAAACACTGCTTACGCGGAGAAATTGGCAAGGAAAAACTTAAAGTTAAAAATTGGGAATTTTCAGATGATGGTAGGGA
Source organism: Bacteroidota bacterium (assembly GCA_949528465.1). Classification (GTDB taxonomy): domain Bacteria; phylum Bacteroidota; class Bacteroidia; order Flavobacteriales; family Flavobacteriaceae; genus UBA7446. The sequence continues at coordinate 2,934 of CATIMP010000056.1, forward strand.
TACAGCAGCAGCATGTGGAACCATAGACACAAGCTTTGTAACCCTTTGGAGAACAACCGCAGAAAACGAAAGCATTACCATTCCTATTGCCACTGGAGAAACCTATAACTACACTGTAGACTGGGGTGATGGCAGCACCACAGATAGTGAGCAAACTGGTGCTGCCACCCACTCTTACGCTACGCCAGGTGATTATTACGTAAGCATCTCAGGTACTTTCCCCCGCATTTATTTTAACTATGCAGGCGACAAAACAAAAATCTTGGAGGTAAAACAATGGGGGAACCAAACTTGGACGTCTATGGAAAAGGCATTTTATGGCTGTAGCAACCTAAATATTACCGCTACTGATGTGCCAGACCTTTCCAATGTAACATCTTTATCTTATATGTTTCGGAACGCCTCGCTTGAAACTGCCAATACGGTAAGTGACTGGGACGTTAGTACAATTGAAGACATGGGAGGAATGTTTCAAAGTGCTTCCATTAATGCAGACCTAAGCGACTGGGACACCAGTAGCGTTACCAATATGTCCTATATGTTTACAAATGCAATAGCCTTTAACCAAGACATCAGCCGCTGGAAGACCGGCTCGGTTACCAACATGACAAGTATGTTTACCGGAGCAAGAGTCTTTAACCAAAACATCGGCAGTTGGGATACCAGTAAGGTTACCGACATGTCTTATATGTTTTCGGGCGCAACTGCCTTTAACCAAGATATCAGCGAATGGGTCACCAGTAATGTTACGACAATGAGGAGTATGTTTTACGGCGCAACTGCCTTTAACCAAAACATCGGCAGTTGGGTCACCAGTAAGGTTACCAACATGTCCTATATGTTTTATGAAGTAAGGGCCTTCAACCAAGACATCAGCAATTGGGATACCAGTGCGGTTACCAAAATGGTGGCTGTGTTTTTTGGAGCACAGGCCTTTAACCAAGATATTGGTAGGTGGGTCACTGGTTCGGTTACCGATATGTCCTATATGTTTTATAACGCAACTGCCTTTAACCAAGACATCAGCGACTGGGTCACCAGTAGCGTTACCAGGATGTCCTATATGTTTTATGACGCTGCTGCCTTTAACCAAAACATCGGCAGTTGGGTCACCAGTAAGGTTACCAACATGTCTCATATGTTTCGCAGAGCAACTGCCTTTAACCAAGATATCAGCGAATGGAACACCAGTGCAGTTACCAATATGTACTATATGTTTAGCAGAGCAACTGCCTTTAACCAAGACCTAAGCGACTGGGTCACCAGTAATGTTACGACAATGAGGAGTATGTTTTACGGCGCAACTGCCTTTAACCAAGACCTCAGTAACTGGGACATCGGTGCGGTTACTGACATGGCAGAAATGTTCACCTCAGTTACACTTTCCACCGCAAACTATGACAGCATGCTGGACAGTTGGAGCGAACAAGCAGTGCAATCTAATGTAATCCTTGACGGAGGTAACAGTAAATACTGTGATCTTGGAGAAGCGGGTAAAGCAGTACTTGCGGAGAAAGGTTGGAGCATTACAGACGGAAGTAAAGACACTTCTGGTAGTTGTGATGCATTTATCATGGCGTGGGAAACCACCACTGCTGGTGAGAGCATTACCATTCCTACTGCTCCTGACGAAACCTATGACTATACCGTAGACTGGGGCGATGGCACCGTAGAATCTGGGCAAACGGGCAATGCTATGCACACTTATGCTACCGCAGGAAACTATGACGTAACCATAACAGGTACTTTCCCTCGTATTTATTTTAACAATACAGGCGATAAGGCAAAAATTTTGGAGGTAAAAAAATGGGGGAATCAAGTCTGGACGTCTATGGAAAAAGCGTTTGATGGCTGTAGCAAGCTTAATATTACCGCTACGGATACACCTGATCTTTCCAATGTAACATCTTTATCTTATATGTTCCGGAACGCCTCGCTTCAAACTGCTAATGCTATAAACGAATGGGTCACCAGTACGATTACCAACATGTCTTTTGTGTTTTTTTCAAGCAATTTTAATCAGGACATCAGTAACTGGGAAACCAGTGCGGTTACCGACATGAGCTGGATGTTTGGAAATAGTCCTTTTAATCAAGACATCAGTCGCTGGAATACCAGTGCGGTTACAAATATGGATAAGGTATTTACATACGCATCAACATTTGACCAAGACCTAAGCAATTGGGATGTCAGCAAGGTTACTAGCATGTTTGAAATATTTTTTAATGCTACCCTATCCACCGCAAACTATGACAGCATACTGGACAGTTGGAGCAAACAAACGGTTCAGTCTAATGTATCCTTTCACGGGGGGAACAGTAAATACTGTGATCTTGGAGAAGCGGGTAAGGCAGTACTTGAAGAAAAGGGTTGGTATTTTCATGGAGACGGAGGTAAGGACTCCGAAACAATTTGCGGTACTCTCGGCACTTCAGTATCGGCCTACAGTCCTTGGGCAATTTACCCTAACCCCGTAAAAAATCGGGTTTATGTATCGGGAAGTACAGTTCCCAAGCGCATAGAGGTGTTTGGCATAGACGGAAGAAAATTCCTAGACGAAAGTGGCGTGGACAACGTTGGAGTTGATCAATTAAACAACGGCATGTATTTGGTAAAACTAAGTGCATCAAATGGCAGCAGCCAAGTGTTTAAGCTCATTAAAGAATAGTAACTGCGCAAGAATTTAAAAAGCTCAACACAACTGTTGGGCTTTTTTTATGCGTTTAATTGATGTAAAAACGAAAGTGTCTGTTACTAACTCTCAACAACTTTTTTTTTTTAATAGAAAATTTTTTAATTTAGCAAGACTAAATCTTTATTATGAACCTACGCTATACCCTACTTATAGCCCTTTTTTCGGCTACTATATCCTTTGCACAATCTGAATTTATCACGGTCTGGGAAACTACCACTGCTGGTGAGAGCATTACCATTCCTACCTTCACAGGAGAAACCTATGACTATTCCGTAGACTGGGGTGATGGCACCGTAGAAACTGGACTAACGAACGATGCCACCCACAGCTATGCTACGGCAGGAAACTACGATGTGAGCATTACAGGAACTTTCCCACGTATTTATTTTAACAATACAGGCGATAAGGCAAAAATATTGGAGGTAAAACAATGGGGAAGCCAAGCCTGGACGTCTATGGAAAAGGCGTTTTATGGCTGTAGCAAGCTTAATATTACCGCTACGGATGTGCCTGACCTTTCCAATGTAACATCTTTAGCATATATGTTCCGGAGTACTTTGCTAGAAACGGCCAACAGAATAGGCGACTGGAACACTGGTACTGTTACCAATATGGAGTTGATGTTTTATCAAGTAAGGGCATTTAACCAAAACATCAGCAGTTGGGATACTAGTGCGGTTACCACTATGTACAGTATGTTTTCCGGCGCAACTGCTTTTAACCAAAACATCAGCAGTTGGAACACCAGTAGCGTTACCAATATGCAGTATATGTTTGCTCAAGCAAGGGCATTTAACCAAGACATCAGCAGTCGGGATACCAGTTGGGATACCAGTAGCGTTGTCACTATGCACAGTATGTTTTCCGGCGCAGATACCTTTAATCAAGACATCAGCAGTTGGAACACCAGTAGCGTTACCAATATGCGTTATATGTTTTACGGCGCAACTGCCTTTAACCAAGACCTCAGTGACTGGAACATCAGCGCGGTTACCACCATGGAACATATGTTCAACACAGTTACACTTTCCACCGCAAACTATGACAGCATGCTGGACAGTTGGAGCAAACAAGCAGTGCGGTCTAATGTACCCTTTCACGGGGGGAACAGTAAATACTGTGATCTTGGAGAAGCTGGCAAGGCAGAACTTGAGGGCAAGGGTTGGAGCATTATAGATATAGGTAAGGACACCGAAATAATTTGCGGTACTCTCGGCACTTCAGTATCGGCCTATAGTCCTTGGGCAATTTACCCTAACCCCGTAAAAAATCGGGTTTATGTATCGGGAAGCACAGTTCCAAAACGCATAGAGGTATTTGGCATAGACGGAAAAAAACTCCTAGACGAAAGTGACGTGGACAACTTTGGAGTTGATCAATTAAGCAACGGCATGTATTTGGTAAAACTAAGTGCGCCAAATGGCAGTAGCCAAGTGTTTAAGCTCATTAAAAAATAGTAAAAGTACAAGAATTTAAAAAGCTCAACACAACTGTTGGGCTTTTTTTATGCATTTAATTGATGTAAAAACGAAAGTGTCTGCGAATTAAACACTTCTGGTTGCTCTACGTTAACCACATGTCCGCAATCGGGAACTACAGCAATAGAAGCCGATTGTTGTATATCTACTATCTTTTGCACGCTGGGCAAAAACATATAATCCTCTGCCCCCATCACGTACAAGGTAGGAATGTTTACGTCTACTTGTCGGAAAAACCGAAGTAATGGCTTTAGTTCAGATGTGAGTTTGTACCAGCGTAAAAACTCCTTATGGTAAAGTTTTTTGGCTTCACGCACAAACAACAAACGCGACTCGCGGTGGTTTTTCTTAGGCATGATGATAAACGCAAAAAACCGATAGAGCCACAAGTAAGGAATAACAGATTTGACCACATTTCCAAAGCGCATTAAAATCTGAGAGCGAATGTTCAGCTTCATAATAGCACCGCCCATAATCATGCTCGATACGCGTTCGGGGTTGTTCTCTGCCAATTGACGTATGATTATGGTTCCTAATGATATCCCTATAAAATGTGTTTTTGCAATTTTCTCGTGGTCTAACACTTCAATAATATCCGCAACAATCACATCAAACGTATAGCGTTCTTTAAAGGCCTGTTTTAGTTTTGGTTTGGAATTACCGTGACCACGTAAATCCAACATGAGCACATTATAATGCTTTGTATATGCCCTAATTTGTTTGTACCAAATGGATGAGCTCCCCCCTGCCCCATGAACGAATGTTACCCATTCTTTGGAAGTCGTATGCTCGTATGTAGAGTAATGCAACATTAAGACAATAGTTTTTTCATTTTCTCTTGTAGCATTGTTGCTGCCTCAAAAGCGGCTTCAACATACCCTTCTCCACTATCCGCATATAAAATTCCTCTCGATGAATTAACCAAAAGACCTACGTTTTCATTTGCACCGTGGGCGTATACATCTTCTAAGCTTCCGCCTTGTGCCCCAACGCCTGGCACTAATAAAAAGGATTCGGGAACTAATTTTCTGATTTCGGCAAGGTGTTCCGCTTTTGTTGCGCCAACCACATACATCAACTGCGATGCGTTTTTCCAATGTTGCGACTGCTTCAATACTTGTTTATACAGTTCTTCATTGTTGATTGTTTGTAGCTGAAAGTTTTCCGCGCCCGCATTTGAGGTTAATGCCAACAAAATAGCGTGTTTGTCTTTATACGTCAAAAAAGGCTCAACAGAGTCTTTTCCCATATAGGGTGCAATAGTGATTGCGTCAAAAGGCATGGCCTCAAAAAACGCTTTGGCATAACGCAATGAGGTGTTTCCAATATCGCCACGTTTTGCATCAGCGATGGTAAATAAATCGGGATAGTGCCTTTTAATATACCGAACTAGCCTGTCAATAGAAGCGAAACCTTTAGGCCCATATGCTTCAAAAAATGCTGTGTTTATTTTTACCGCTACACATAGATGCTGCACTTCATCAACTATAGATTTGCAAAAATCGTAAATTGGGTCTTCACTTGATGAAATTATATGCGCTGGGATTTTCTCTAAATCGGGATCTAAACCCAAGCACAAAAAAGACTTTTTAAGTTGTATTTGCTCAAAAATTGTTTGCGTTGTCATGCTATAATAACTCGTCTGAAAATTTTAACTTTTCGGTGTTTTGATGCAATTGCATTTCATCAATAAGTTTTTGAATATCTCCATTAATGATGTTTTGCAAATCGTAAAGGGTAAGCCCTATGCGGTGATCTGTAACACGTCCTTGTGGGTAATTATACGTTCTGATTTTCGCCGATCTATCTCCTGAGGAAACCATACTTTTTCGCTTTTCAGAGTCTGCTGCTTGCTTTTTGGCAAGCTCCATGTCGTAGAGTCGAGAGCGAAGTACTTTTAATGCTTTTTCTAAATTCTTATGTGATGATTTTTGGTCTTGACAACTCACAATCATTCCTGTAGGTTCGTGGTGTAGTTTAATGGCAGAATAGGTGGTATTTACCGATTGTCCACCAGGCCCTGTTGACGTGGTGCGCTCAATGCGAATTTCTGACATATCTAACTCAATATCAAACTCTTCTGCCTCGGGAAGCACCATTACAGTTGCCGCAGAAGTATGCACGCGTCCTTGTGTTTCGGTTTGTGGTACACGTTGTACACGATGCACGCCAGATTCAAACTTTAACGTACCATATACATTTTCGCCACTAACCTCAACAATGACTTCTTTAAATCCACCTGAAGTTCCTTCGCTCATGTCTACCACGCTGACTTTCCAGCCTTTACTCTCGCAATATTTGGTGTACATTCGGTACAAATCGCCAGCAAATATACTTGCCTCGTCGCCTCCTGTTCCCGCACGAAGTTCCATCATCACATTTTTAGCATCTTCAGGATCTTTTGGAATAAGCATAAAGCGGATTTCGTCTTCCAACACATCTAATTTCTTAGTTGCATCTTCGAGTTCCTCCTTTGCCATTGCCAACATTTCAGGGTCTTTTTCTTCCGCAATAAGTGCTTCCGCCTCGTTTTTGTTATCCAATAGGCTTAGGTACTCTTTACGCTTTTCCATCAGCGCATTCAAATCCTTGTATTCCCTATTAAGGGCTACATAGCGCTTTTGATCAGCAATAATATCAGGTTGTATGATAAGGTCAGCGACTTCATCAAAACGCTGCTTAACAATTTGTAGTTTTTCTTGTAACATATGCTAAGGTGCAAAGGTACGCAACTCTAAGCGAAAGCGTATGCGCATGTTGTCTCGCATCTTTACCAGCATAAAAGATGGAAGTTTAATATCGAATTTTGAAGGCTGTACGTCAAATTCTCCTTCAAGAGTCCATGCATCTTCCGTTTTGGTCCACACAGCAATTGTTTCTAAAGGAATTGAAACACCATGAAATTTTAATTCGCCATTGAGGTTAAGAGAATCTTTATTCAAATCCATTTCCTCCGAATAAAATGAAACTTTTGGAAAAAGTAATGCATCTAAAACTTCGAGTGCATGTGAATCACGGTTACTGTTTTTGGAATTAAATGAAGAAACAGCAGCAGCAATTGCCATACGTTTTGGGATAGCATTTTCCATAATGACTACTCCTTGCACAGCATCTGATGTGCCAGACCAATCATGGACAGGATGCGAAGCCTCATACGTTATAAATGAGTTTGCGGTAGCAACGCGTAGTTGTTGAGCGGTGAGTATCACCGGAACAAAAAGTAGTAAAAAAAGGATTTTATTCATCTTAAAATTTAAATACTAAAACGGCCATCGCGTAACTACCAAATGCTGTGTACGCAGCGACTTTGTGTACTTCTGTGTTTTTATCTTTATAGATATTTGTTACCACCATAGCAGAAAAATGAATCGTCGCTAAGGTTTTGTGCGCCTTAATAGAGGAAAATCCTTTTATTTTTTTATTAATCAGTGGCGGAGGCGTAAACAGCGATAATCCAGCCGTTGTAAAATATCCAATATTAACCACATCTGCCATGTTTTTGTGCAGGTCATAAAGCTCATAATCTCCGTTGTACAATTTCCCACCAATTATTCCCTGTGCTACCATGGCTGCAAGGGTTGCATATCCCAAAACTTGATGGGTAGTAAGCATAATGCGGCGTAACTTAAGTTCCTTTTGGCGCTGCTCCATTGTAAGGGGTGCAATTCCTGTTGTACGTAAAAGTCCTTTTTCACCCCAAAGCAATTTTTGTGTAAACACCATCCGCTGTGGAAGCAGTTGCGTTTCTTCAGTTGAATTATCGAGAAGATTGAACAAGTCTTCCTTTTGTGAATGTCCAAATACTGAAAGAAATAAAAATAAAATACAAACTCGTTTATGCATATTCAAATGTTCCATTTGGCGATGTCAAGGTAAGTTTTTTCGTGGAACTTTCTTCCACACGGCCTATAATTTGCGCCTCGATATTAAACGAATTAGCCAGAGCAATAATTTCAGCAGCATGCCTAGGAGAAACATATAATTCCAGGCGATGTCCCATATTAAACACCTTATACATTTCTCGCCAGTCTGTTTTAGATTCAGCTTGAATCATCTCAAACAAAGGGGGGATAGGAAACATATTATCCTTGATAATATGTCCGTTATCAATAAAATGCAACACTTTCGTTTGTGCTCCACCGCTACAGTGTACCGCACCGTGGATAGCAGCACTTCCCAATTTTTCGAGAATTGCCTTCATTACGGGCGCATACGTTCTTGTTGGTGAAAGCACCAATTTCCCAGCATCTAATGGAACGCCGTCAATAGAATCTTGAAGTTTTTTTGTTCCTGTATAGACCAATTCATCTGGCACTAGTGGATCAAAACTCTCGGGAAAAGCTGTTGCAAGCGATTTATGAAATACATCGTGGCGTGCCGAAGTAAGCCCATTGCTTCCCATTCCTCCGTTGTATTCGCTTTCATAGGTAGCTTGCCCAAAAGAAGCCAAGCCAACAATCACATCTCCAGATTGAATATTAGCATTATCAATAACCGCATTGCGTTTTAGTCGCGCTGTTACAGTTGAATCAACAATAATAGTGCGAACCAAATCGCCGACGTCGGCAGTTTCGCCACCAGTTAAGGTAAGTTTCATGCCGTGTGCATTCAGCTCATCAACCAATTCTTGCGTGCCCTCAATCAAGGCTTTAATTACCTCGCCAGGAATCAGGTTTTTGTTTCGGCCAATAGTAGACGAAATAAGAATTTCATCAACAGCACCCACACAAAGCAAATCGTCAAGATTCATGATAAGCGCATCTTGTGCAATACCTTTCCAAACAGATAAGTCGCCTGTTTTTTTCCAATACATATACGCCAAAGACGATTTTGTTCCCGCACCATCGGCGTGCATAACAAGGCAATACCCCGCATCATTCGTGAGGTAGTCGGGAACGATCTTACAAAATGCTTTTGGAAATAGTCCTTTATCAATGTGTTTTATGGCCGCGTGGACATCTTCTTTATCAGCGGAAACGCCACGCATTTGGTACCGCTCGTTAGAAAGGTTTTTTGGCATAATTAACGTAAAAATAATAATTCGCGATATTTAGCGAGGGGCCACGTTGAGTCATCAACAATAAGTTCTAAGCCGTCTGCAGCTTCTCTAATTTTTTCGAAAACAGGAAGTACATTTTTGGCATACATCTGTGCGCTATCTTCCATTTTGCTCATGCTGTTTGCTTTGGTTCTGGCTTTTGCTAAAGCTGCACATGAAGAAGTAAGTGCATCGGTTAATGCGCTAATTTTCTCAATAGCCTCCATGGCAACAGGAGCATGTTTGGTAAAGCTATCGCCGTAAATTTGCTTAAGCCCACTTACGTTTTCAATAAGCATATGTTGGTACTTAAACGCCGTTGGAAGAATTTGATTTTTAGACATATTCTCAAGCACAAGGCTTTCAATTTCAACACGTTGAACATACTGCTCCAACTGAATTTCATAACGGGCTTTTTGTTCAATAGGGTTCATCACGTTCATCTCATCAAACAATTCAATAATGCTGTCTTGCATACGAACAGAAAGCGCTTCGGGTGTTTTCCTGAGGTTTGACAATCCTCTACGTGCCGCTTCTTTTTGCCAAGTATCGCTATACCCATCGCCATCAAACAGGATATTTTTGGTTGTCTTGATGTATTCACGCAGTACGTTAAAAATAGCATCGTCTTTTTTAAGCTTTTTGGACTTAATCAATCCGTCCACCTCTGCTTTAAAATCTATAAGCTGCTTGGCGACTACGGTATTTAACACCGTCATTGGAATAGCACAGTTTTGGTTTGATCCAACTGCGCGGAATTCAAATTTGTTCCCCGTAAAGGCAAATGGCGACGTTCGGTTTCTATCTGTATTATCCAATAAAACATCTGGAATTTTACCTACAACATTAAGTTTTAAATCCGTTTTCTCTTGCGGAGAAAGTTTTCCTTTGGACACATGTTCCAAGTTGTCTAACACTGCTGAAAGCTGTGATCCAATAAATACCGAGATAATCGCTGGAGGTGCTTCGTTTGCTCCAAGTCGGTGGTCATTTCCTGCGCTAGCAACAGATGAGCGAATAAGTGATTCGTAATTTTGCACCGCTTTGATAGCTGTCACAAAAAACGTAAGAAACTGCAAGTTGCTCATGGGTGTTTTGCCAGGACTGAGCAGGTTTACCCCTGTGTTTGTTTGCAGCGACCAATTGTTGTGTTTCCCAGAACCATTAATTCCTGCAAAAGGTTTTTCGTGCAACAACAGCTTAAATTGGTGTTTGCTTGCAATTTTACCCATGATATCCATTAGCAAAGCATTATGATCCACAGCCAAATTGGCTTCTTCAAAAATGGGAGCTAACTCAAACTGATTTGGTGCAACTTCGTTATGTCGGGTTTTTACAGGAATCCCCAAAAGCATGCACTCATACTCTAACTCCCGCATAAAATTTATGGCACGAGTGGGAATAGAACCAAAATAGTGATCATCTAACTGCTGTCCTTTTGGAGGTGGATGCCCAACTAATGTTCTCCCCGATAACATAATATCTGGGCGTGATGCTGCTAAGGCTTTATCAACCAAAAAATATTCTTGTTCCCAACCAAGAGTGGCTTGCACGTGCGTAACTGTTTTGTCAAAAAACTTAGCTACTTGCGTGGCAGCATCGTCAATAGCGTTAAGTGCACGAAGTAAAGGAGTTTTGTTGTCTAAGGCTTGTCCGGTATAGGACACAAAGATAGTCGGGATACAGAGTGTAGAACCATAAATAAACGCAGGTGATGAAGGATCCCAAGCTGTGTAGCCTCTAGCTTCAAACGTATTGCGAATACCTCCACTGGGAAAGCTAGATGCATCGGGTTCTTGTTGTACCAATTGTGACCCATCAAAGTACTCTAAACTGTCCCCATTAGAATCGATGTCAAAAAAGGCATCGTGCTTTTCGGCAGTAGCTCCAGTTAGAGGTTGAAACCAATGCGTATAATGCGTAGCTCCCATAGATATTGCCCAATCTTTCATGGACGCGGCTACGTGGTCTGCAACTGTACGGTTAATTTTTGTTCCTTTTTCAATAGCCTCATTAATCTCTTTAAAGGCTTGTTTTGTTAAAAATGTGCGCATGGCTTTTTTTGTAAACACATGGCTAGCAAAAAGGGTAGATTTTTTTTGATCGGAGTGAAATGCTGTTGAGGGGCGGCTTACCGCGTCCTGGATAGCTTGAAAACGCAGTTTATTCATTGAATTAAAGTTTAAGGTTAAAAACAAATATACATTAATTCTCAGGACTATAATTTGAGAAATTGTATTTTGGTTTTGTGTATTTAGAAATAAATTATTTCAATATTAGCAATAAACACCCCCTAAAATTAGGGGTATTGCAAAAACATCTGCAATGTTTATAAAAAAACACCCGATAATGCAGTGGGCTGCTATAAAATTTTATTTTTGTTAAACATTTTTAAGAAATCATGAATAAATCAAAACTTGAATACATTTGGTTGGACGGCTATAAACCGACTGCCAACCTACGAAGTAAAACAAAAGTTGTAAGCGACTTTTCTGGAAAATTAGCCGATGTTGATATGTGGTCATTTGACGGTAGCTCTACCCTACAAGCTGAGGGAGGCTCTTCAGATTGCCTGTTAAAGCCCGTTGCTATTTATCCAGATCCTGAGCGTAAAAA
>CATIMP010000057.1 GCA_949528465.1 Bacteroidota bacterium
GCAAGGCACTAATACGGGAACGACCACAGACTTTGATGGTAACTATCGAATTAATGCCACACAAGGGCAAACCTTAGTCTTTAGTTATGTAGGCTATGCCACACAAAATGTGACAGTTAATAGTGCCACGCAAAATGCAAGCTTACAGACAGACAACTCACTTGACGAGGTGGTGGTGACGGCGTTTGGTATAAAAAGAAACCCAAAAAATCTTGGGTATGCAGTCAGTAAAGTTGTATCAAGTGATATTACAGAAAACTCTGAGCCAGATCTAATCCGATCTTTATCTGGAAAAGTTGCTGGAGTTAATGTTAATTTTTCTACTGGTGTAGCTGGTGCTGCCAATCTAATTAACATAAGGGGGCAGACTACTTTACAAAGCTCAACACAACCATTAATTATTGTTGATGGTATTGCATACGATAATACCCAGGCTGGGGATAACACTAATTTAAATTTTTCTAATCAAACTTTAGGCGGAGGAAGTTATGAAACTGGTCTTTCTAGTTTAGATCCTAACGATATTGCATCTGTCAGCGTTTTGAAAAGTGTTACTGCATCAGCGCTGTATGGTTCTAGAGCTACTAATGGTGTTATCGTTATTACAACAAAATCAGGTTCATCTGGAAATACTGGAGGTAAATTTAATATTAATGTAAATTCTGGTTTTTATATTGAAAAAATTGCCAATTTACCCGAGTATCAGAACACATACGGGAACGGAGTAAATTTTAACTATGTAAATGCAAATGGTTCCTGGGGTCCACGTTTTGACTCAAGAGAAACTATTCCAACATGGCCCAATTTACTGACAGCATTTCCTGATTTATTTGATGCAACAGTCCCCTATGAAGCGCAACCTAACAATGTTAAGGACTTATTCAATGATGGTTTAGTAAATGACAATTCTGTCAATATATCATATGGTAATGAAGATGGAAATTTTAACATTACGATTTCAGATTTAGACCAAGATGGCTATATCCCTTTTAACACTTATGATAGAACATCCATATCAACTGGTGGTAAATTTAAATTAAATAATGGTATAACAATAGGAGGAACATTAAGTTTTTCTAGCACAGACCAAGTCGGTGGGTTTTATGGTGAAAATCAATTTGGAGGCTCATCGTCATCCTTTGCAAGAGCTTTGTGGTTAGGCAGAACATGGGATACCAATCTACCCTATGAAGATACAAATGGTGCTTCAGTTACTCCAAATAATGGGTGGGATCATCCATTGTGGTCATGGGAACACGATCAAATAATTACGAAAAGCAATAGAACAGTTTCGAGTTTCAATGTAAAGTTTCCCATAAATGATAATATTACTACTAGCTTCATAGCAGGTGTAAACAAATATATTCTTGAGAGAAGACAAATAAGAGATGCAAATTCAAGAGCATCGTTAGCTGACGGGGGTTCGGTTGTTAAAATAGATTTTACTAATGAGGATTTCGAGTCTACATTATTGACCGATTTCAAATACTCATTAACAGATGATGTTGGATTAACAGCAATTATAGGAACAAATATACTTCAAAACAGCGTTGAAAATTTTGCAATAACAGGTAGTACTTTTATATCCCCTGATGTTAGGTCAATAAGGAATACGGTTACTCAAGCGATAGATTTTGATAGAAGTGCAAAAGAAAGAACATTTGGTGTTTTTGCAGAATTGGGTTTTTCATATAGAGATTATATTTTTCTAAATGCTACTGCAAGAAATGATTGGAGCTCTACATTGCCAAAAAATAATAATTCTTATTTCTATCCTTCAATAAGTACTTCAATAATTATCACTGAGGTATTTAATATTGAAAGTGATATTGTAACTTTTGCAAAATTAAGGGGCGGTTATGCTGAAGCAGGAAGAGCGGCCTTTGCAGAATTTTTAAACAGAACTTTTACCATAGGAAACCCATTTAACAGCATTCCTATTGTAGGTAATCGAAGTGCTTTAGGAGATCAAAATATAAAGCCTGAATTTACTAAAGAATTTGAAATTGGCACAGATTTAGAGTTTTTTAATAGACGAATTGTATTAGACTTTTCTTGGTACAAAAAAAATACAACTGATTTAATATCCCAAGTTTCTGTTCCCTCATCAAGTGGTTTCCAATTTTTAAATACAAATATTGGGGAAATAGAAAATAAAGGAATTGAAATTGGATTAACATTAGTTCCGATTCAAAACGAAAAATTAAATTGGAGTTTGTTTACAACGTTCACTCAAAACAAGAATAAAGTAATTGAATTAGTCGAAGGGCTTGATAGAATACAATTTGAAGGTAACGGGAATCAAGTTCCTCATGCTATTCCTGGACATGCGTTTGGGGTTTTCTACGGAACTAAATTCGCTAGAGATTCAAATGGAAACTTTATTATAGACCCTGCAACTGGCTACATTTGGAACGCAGCTGACAATGAAGACTTAAACACTACTGCAAGTGGTATAATAGGAGATCCTAATCCAGATTTTAAAATGAGTTTTATAAATAATATAAGATTTAAAAACTTATCATTAAGTGCACAGATTGATTGGCGAAAAGGCGGGGATATTCAATCAACAAGTATCCAATCATTACTTGGTAGAGGGGTTACTAAAGATACCGAAGATAGGGAACGTACAGTGGTAATACCAGGATACTATGGAGATGCTCAAGGAAATCTAATTTTAAACTCTTCTGGAAATCCAATTCCAAACACAACTCAACTTGACATCAATGACTTATATTTTTCTGGAGGTGGTCCAAGTGGCACGTTTGGACAGAATGCAGTAGATGAAGCAAGCGTTTATGATGGCACTGTTTATCGACTAAGAGAACTAAATTTGACGTATAATCTTCCAAGAAAATTTTTAGAAAAAACTCCTTTTGGTAAAGTTTCTCTAAGTGCAATTGGAAACAACTTATGGTATTTTGCTCCGAACGTTCCTAAGTATACAAACTTTGACCCAGAAGTCACTTCTCATGGTACTTCCAGAATGCAAGGTGTTGAAATAGCTTCGCCACCAACTGCAACGAGATATGGATTTAAAATTAACTTAACATTTTAATAGAAAAAAAGATGAAAAATTCAATTTTTAAAAAATATTCGACTTATTTCATACTGCTCTTGACGATTTTACCTTTGGTGAGTTGCAATGACTTTTTAGATGTAGATAAAGATGAAGACAACCCTACTTCGTTGGCATTGAAGCTAGTACTTCCAAAAATTCAAGTTGAAATTAGACAACTTGGAGCAGCAAATTTTTATACAGGTGAAATCCTTTCTGTTTATGTACATCAGTTAGTGTCAAGAAGTGAGCAAGACCAGTATGGAGCACAAGCAGATAACACTACGATTCGAAGTGATTGGAATAATATATATTTATCCCTTACGGATTTGGAATCCCTTATAAATCAATCAACTGAAAGTGGAGATAGGGTATACTTAGGTATAGGACAAGCACTAAAGGCCTTTTTAGGAAGCTTAGCCGTTGATTTATGGGGAGACGTACCTTTTTCTGAAGCCACTCAGCTTGAAGTAGGCATTGTAGGTCCAGTATTTGATAATCAAGAAAATGTATATGCTGCAGTTTTTGATTTATTGGATGAGGCTAAATCTAATATAAGTAGTGAAGAAGGTAATTTTCTTCCAGGTTCAGATGATTTATTTTATGGGGGGAGTACATCTAAGTGGATAAGGTTTATCAATACTTTGAAATTAAAGCTGTATAATCAAATTCGTACTACTTCTATGTTTAGTCAAGAAAAGTTAGATGCATTGATTTTGGAGGACAACTTTTTTAAGTCCTCTGCTGACGACTTCCAATTTACACATACCTCAAATATTACGCCTACTGACGAACGAAACGAGTTGTTTAAAGCTTCGTATGTACAAGCGCAAGTTGACAACTATGTTAGTCCATGGTTTTACGAGGTTCTAAAAGGGATGAATCCAAATATACATACTGGAAATATAGACCCCAGAATCCCCTATTATTGGGCGAATCAATTAGCTCCTAATAGCTTCCCAACTGACCAAGGAGACGCTGACACTGGAGATCCAAAGGCTGATTATTGGGATAAGTCATCAGGCTTCTTTTCTATTCGTTTTGGAAGTACTGGTCCTAACAGAGATCATGCGGTACAAAATGATGCAACTTTTCCAGGAATATACCCAAGCGGTGGAAGATATGATGAAGGTGCAGGTTTTTCAAGAGGATCCACAGCCAATGGTACTGGAGTTGCTCCTCAACGAATATTAACATATTATGAACTTTTATTTATTCAAGCAGAGCTAATTCATTCAGGATTAATTACTGGCGATGCTGAAGCAAAACTTAGAGAGGCTATTACAGCAAGTTTTTCCAAGGTAGATGAGGTGGTTGCTGGGAATGGTTCAACTCAAACTATACCTACGCTTATAGGCTCTCAAGAAGTAACTGATTTTACAGATAATGTTATTGCGGAATTTAATGCAGCGTACAGCGCTAAGCAGTTGGAGATTATTATGACTCAGAAGTGGGTGGCATCATATGGTGACCCAATTGATATTTATACAGACTATAGAAGAACAGGATATCCTGTTCTTGCTAATCCATTGAGTTCTTCACCTGAATATCAACTCAATAATGGAGATGGTTTTCCATTAGACGACACAGATACGACACTAGGAAATGACTTCCAGCTATCGCTTTACTGGCCCTCAGGTGAAATAAATAATAATCAAAATGCTCCTTCGCAAAAGGACCCGAGCAACTATAAAATCTTTTGGGATAATTAAAATTAAATATCATGAAAAAATTCAATAAAATTATTTTAATATTATTTGTAATAACACTTACCTATTCTTGTAAGGATGACGGTGGAACTTCTGTAATTACGCTTGAAGACGGAGTAGTTCCTAATTTGAAAAAGGATGCTTCAACTGATGCCTTTTTAGATTTCTTGAAAATTGGTGCTGGTGAAAACGTAGGAATCTCTTTTACTGTAGAAATTGCACAAGGAAACCCAAAATCTAGTAATATTTTGGGAGTATACAGATCCGTAGACGGATCTGTATACAGGACAGAACTATTTAATGACATTTCACTCCCAGGCACATTTTCTCTCACGGTTACAGACATTTTAAATGCTTTTTCCGAATTAAGCAGCATAGATGATATTAAACTTGGTGATATCCTTACAATTACTACATCATTTATTCGAGATGATGACACAATTTTAAAACTTATAAATGAAGATGGGACAGATAATTTTAGTAGTAATATTAAAAACTCTGGAATTGTAACTTCAGTTATAAACTATTCTGTGTCTTGTCCCTCAGATATTGGGGGTACCTATTTGGTCTCTAGTACCGGAACTGGATGTTGTGGCGTAGCGCCAATAACTAATCACCAGTATACAGTTACTGTAACAGATAATGGTGGTGGTGTATATTCTTTGTCGGATTTGTCAGGAGGTGCATATGATGGTTTGTTCTGTGGTCCGTTTGGAATTTGTGGAGATGCATCAGGTGGCGACATTACTGATGTATGTGGTAATTTAAGTGGGAAAAATGCTGACTGTTGTGGTGATGAGATTTCTTTTTCTGGAACTGATAATGGAGATGGAACATGGTCTGTAGAAGTTTCTAGTGGATTTATTGACGTAACTTCAACCTGGGTAAAACAATAGAGCTTAAACATTCCAACTAACTGAAAAAAAAACCCGCTTAGCGCGGGGTTTTTTTTATACCTTGTGCTTCAATGAAAAAGACAGGCATCCTATATGTTGCTATACTGTTTTTTGTGTCTTGTGTGTCGTCTACTACAGTAAGCACTACCCCATCGCCACAACAAAAAAAAGCCCAACAAAAGCAAGCACTTAAAGACCGTATTCAAACCATTAGGACGGAGCAAAACCAACGTATTGACAGTCTAATCGCTGCTGAAGACACACGGTTGCAAAAAGACAAAAACGGCAATATTATACGTCCTAACTGGGTGTCTAATTCGGGAACGCCCTTGTATTATAGCACCAATAAACGTTCGGCGCGGAAAGCCATCAAAGCGAATGCTTTATCCAACAGCGGTGCTCTTGGGCTAAACCTTAACGGTGAAGGCATTCATATGGGTATTTGGGATGCTGGGCATATTTTTGCTGCGCATGATGAGTTTACTGGTGAGTCTGCCTTTTTTGAACAACAAGTAGCTATAGAAATTGCCGATTCTACTACTGCCGATGTTAGAGATAGCCACCCAACAGCCGTGGCGTCTATAGTGATTGCTAAAGGGTTTCTGGAAAACGAAAAATATGATGCTACAGGCATTGCGCCACAATTGGAAAAAGTATACAGCTACGATTGGAACAATGATATTTTTGAGATTTTTGAACAACTTCAAATATTCGACAACACGAACTTTATCCTCTCCAATCACTCTTATGGCATTCCATTACTGGACGACAACAATATGCTCATTCTTGAAAGTGAAGAAGTAGGGGGTTATAGTTTGTGGAGTTCGATATTAGATGAACTTACGCATGTCTACCCAAACTATTTACACGTTTTAGCAGCTGGAAACGATGGTAGAAAATCATATCCAAGTCAGACTGTTGAAAGTTTAGACCAGCTAACAGGCTCAACCACTGCCAAAAATGTGCTAACTGTAGGCAGTTTCTCTATGGACGCTAACAGTGAAAATTTTACAGCTACGAATTTTAGTAGTGCAGGTCCAACCAACGATTTTAGGATAAAACCCGAAATCTGTGCAGTTGGGCAGAATTTAAGGGTTGCATATTGGGATGAAAACAATTCAGAAGCCACAGACGACTATATCGCTACAAGTGGTACTTCGTTTGCTGCACCTGGTGCAGCGGCGGCTGTTGCGCTTTTGCAACAACTGCACAAACAAACGCATACTGTATTTATGCGTGGCGCTACCGCAAAAGCCTTGCTGTGTCATACAGCAGATGACATTTCACAATGGGGTGAGATAGATATTACAGGTCCAGATGTAAAAACAGGATATGGTGCGATAAATTTAGAAAAAGCAGCTGCCATTATCCAAAAAGATGTAATTGAACCCAACACTATTGTAACATTTGAACTCAACGAAAATGAAACCGAAACACTTTATTTTCAAGTACTTGAACAAGGAGCACTAACGGCCACACTAAGTTGGTACGATCCACATGCTGAAGAAGATGCTGCAAACACACTCGTCAATGATTTAGACTTAAGAATTATTCAAGACAACACCACTTATTTCCCATGGAAATTACCCACAAACGCGCAACAAGCCGTAGCAGTTTTGGGTGACAATAGCGCAGACAACCTAGAGCAAATAAAAATTTCTGAAAATCTGGGAGGTGCATATATAATTCAAGTAAGCCATAAAGGCACCTTAAGAAACAGAAGTCAAGAAGCATCATTAATACTCTCTGGGCCAGGAATTATTATAGAAACAGCAAAAGAACTCGAAAACATACAAAAAGATGGTTTCTTGGTTTCCCCCGTTCCGGCACGCGAAACCTTAACCATTACAGCATTAAAAAATGATATTGCGTTCCAAACAGTCCGTTTATTCAACCTAAATGGAAGCGAAGTTGCACAAAAAGGAAAAGCTTCGTTTTCACGAACGCCAATGCAATTAGACATCAACAATCTAACGACAGGAAGCTATATTTTGGTAATTGAGACGCCAAATGGTAAGATTTCCAAAAGTATAATCATACGTTAATGCCTTTTGTAATTGTGATCTAAATCCAATTTTTAAGTTGGTTTTTTTAAACCAGGTGCAGTATTCCTTTTTTGAACCTTATATTTGGGGATGATAAAAAAATCAGTATTTGGCATTAATGCTGTTCGTGAAGCCATTCAAGAACCTTCGCGAATTCAAAAAGTATTTATTGAAAATGGATTAAGCTCCCCTGCAGCACTAAAACTTAAAGATGAAGTAATGCGCGCCGGTGTATCTTTTTCGTTTGTTCCCGAGCAAAAGCTATACAAACTCACCAAAGAAAACCACCAAGGATTTGTGGCGCTCATCGGAGAAATTCAATTTGCCTCTCTTGAAAACATCATTGATTCAAACCAACAACAACTCTTTTTACTCTTAGATGGCATTACAGATGTTCGGAATTTTGGTGCGATTATTCGTTCGGCTGTGGGCTTAGGAGCAAGTGGTATTATCATTGGGCAAACAGGCGCCGCACCCCTAAATGATATCGCCATTCAAGCATCTGCAGGTGGTGCGTTTCACATCCCTATCGTTCGTGTTAGTCATCTCAAAGATGCGATGTATTTACTACAATCACACGACATTCCACTAATGGGGTGTACCGAAAAAGCAGAACACTTTATTGGCGAAACTAACCTTAAAAAATCTGTTGGAATTGTTATGGGCAATGAAAATAAAGGGATTAGCAAAGGTATTTTAAATCTGTGTGATGAACATATAAAAATACCCATCAATAGCCCCCTTGATTCTTACAATGTTTCTGTGGCAACGGCCTTAGTGTTATACGAATACCATCAACAAAATAACTAAAGCAAAAACTTCAATTCGTGTAGTTCCCCGATCTCGGTGTAATGCGCTGGATTTCTTTTTTCCAAAGGCATAAAATGTACCGCGTGCATTCCTGCAGCCAATGCCCCTTCAATATCAGCTTCCAAATTATCGCCAATCATAATTGCTTCGTTTGGAGCAACTTGCCCAACACGAAGTGCGTGTTCAAAAATTTTGGGATCAGGTTTTTTTACTCCAACAGATGATGAATCAGTGACGGTTTCGAAAAAGGGCAATAATCCTGAATTCTTCATTTTGAAATATTGAACATCTTGAAAGCCATTTGTAATTATGTGCAATGCGTAGTGTGGCTTTAAGGCGGTTAGCAGTTCAATTGCCCCATCAAACAGCACATTATATTCAGGCAAGGTCTGAATGTAGGCGTCTGATAAATCATCGACAAGTGTATGTGTAGCAGGATAATTTAATGTATCAAATACCTTTTTAAGACGTTCAAATCGCAAGGTCTCTTTATCTATTTTCCCTTCTCTATATAATTTCCAATACACATTATTATTTGGAATATAAACAGCTAAGAACTGCTGCAAATCGAGGGCAATATTATACTCTTGAAATAAGGATTTAAAGGTTAATGCAGAGTTAGCCTCAAAATCCCAAAGTGTGTGATCCAAATCAAAATAAAGGGCTTTTATCTGTTCCTTATTCATGTGCTAACATTTTCTTTAGTGTAATTAAAAAAGATTCATTCTTTGATCTAGAATTAAAACTTTCGTTAGTAAGGGCAACGATAAATGGCGCATGGATTGTGGCCAGTTGTTCTTGAAAAGACAAAAATAATTGTCGCATTTTTCTTGAAAAACGTTGATTCCGAATATGAGTTTCGCTCAAACAAATCGGATGAATGGTAAGTGGTGTTTGTTGCTCATCACCCAAATCATAAAAACGAAATGGAAATGCAGTGCTCGCCCGAAATCCGGCTGCATCTACGTACTGCATGGAGTAGTCATTTTTGATTCCTAGCGAAGCAAATAATCGATATGATTGTGGGAAGCGCAAAACCAATTTGTGTTGACGAATAGATGTAACTGGTCGATGAATTAAGTCTGTAAAATGCTCAATATTAGAGCGTAAAGCATGCGCGTTATGAGAAGATTCAAATGACGCCATAGGAGCTGTGGGGGCATAATCTGAAATACTTTTTACGCCTTGTTGATGTGCCGTATTAAACATGCTTAAGCTTCTATCGTGGATTCCCAATGCTGCATAGAGCACAAAAAAACGCACCCCACTTGACTGTTGTTGCATCAGTTCAATCCAGTCATGCAAATTTGCTAGTGGGTCTTCACGCGCACCCAAAAGAACCATAACTCTATCAAAAATTGAAACAAACCGAAAGGAAAAAAAGTCTTGAATTCCCTCTGTACATGAACGAAAGATAGATTTATGTTTGTATGCAAATAATTCTGGAACTTCTACGATGAGTGAGAGTTGTGAAGATTCGCTTTCAGGTGGTTTTGTTTCAAAAAAAGCGTGCCAAGTCGATAAAAATCGCTCAAACCACAAATCTATAAGTGGTACATGTAAAAAATTATGTTTGCTTGCCACCGACTGGGATGAACTAAATCTACCAAGTTCATCTGCTACAAAAGGCTGATATTCCTCGTAGCGTGACATCAAGAAAAAAGCAGCGGCAAAAAAATCAAAAGGTAAAGCACTGTTTTCATTTGCAGCAAAAAAAGCAGGAAGTCCGTCCCAATCAAAAATTTCCAGCTCAAGAGCATTAATACCTTGCTCTGTTAGTAGCCCGTGAGCGGCAATAAAAAACTCATTCCCAAGGGGTGCATTGCCGTATGACATCTTTGCTCCACTATGTGCAATAAATACACTTAAATCAGACGTAAACGAAAGCTCCTCTCCCATTCTACTACCAAAAAAGTGTTTAAAAATATACCGAATTCGAGGTTTAACAACAGGCGTATAAATGAGAATCATACCCACTACTTAAAGTTATTCTGAATCCATGCAGTAAGTTTATCATATTCCGTCAAAGTGGCTTCCATTTCCGCATCGATATTTTCTGGATCTAGAATTTTATTTAGATAATGGGTTGCGAACGATTTGGGATAAGCTGCTCCCGCATTGTGAATTTCAAGGAATTTTGAAAACAAACACGCTGCTTTGGTCATATCCTTTTGCAAATAGAATGCAAGAACCGCCAAATGGTAATAGGAATTTTGCTGCAATTCCAAAGGCTGACTATTGCATAATTGAACTTCATTTACCGCATTCAAATAAGCAACTAAGGCCTTTTTGTTTTTTTTTGTAGCACGATAAAAAAACCCTTCTGACAAAAACCCTTCAATAACAGACAATGATTTTATTACCTCCAACTTTTCAGATGCCTTTTTATTACTACCTCCCAAAATCCATGGTAAACCAGTGTATAGTTCCAATAAAATCATTTGAGTCTCAAGCGAACTGGGCTTAAGCTGCGCTGCATTTTCAAAAGCAGTTTTCATTGTTCTGACATATGGCAGGGACTTTGTTCTTGGTAACTCCGAAGCCAAAATTCCAGATATACCACCCAATAAAAATTGATTGTCAAAATTATCTGGGTAATCCAACACTAAAGCCTCTAAAAGGGTAAAAGATTTTTCGTAAGATGAAGTAATGGCAAATAACGCTGCTAATTCTTCGCGCTCTGCTTGCGTTTTTTCAGAAATCGTATCCAATTCCTGAATACGTGTTTCTTGTGCAACTGTAACTACAATAGGTTCAAATAAAGCCTGAGGAATACGCTGCCCAAAAGAAAATGTTACACAAAAAAACAGTACAATTATTTGTTGAGCAAGTGCCATAAGCTGTCTTTTAATGTAGGGACTCCGTGTTGCGAAACAGATGAAAACATAACAAAAGGAATGTCTTTAAACGCTTCTTCACATTCTGCCGCAATAGCAGTGTAAAGCTCTTCGTCTAACAAATCTACTTTTGAAATACCAATCATAAAATTTTTATCCAACAACTCAGGATTATACCGTGTCAATTCACTGTTCAAAATAGTAAATTGTTCTTTAATATCATCAGCATCGGCTGGAATTACATAAAGCAGCACACTATTGCGCTCAATATGACGCAAAAAATAATGTCCCAGTCCTTTTCCCTCTGCTGCCCCTTCAATAATGCCGGGAATATCCGCCATTACAAAAGATGTAAAATCACGATGTTTGACAATACCCAAATTAGGCTTTAGCGTAGTAAACGGATAATCTGCAATTTTTGGTTTTGCCGAAGTCAACGCAGCCAACAACGTTGATTTTCCAGCGTTGGGAAACCCAACTAAGCCCACATCTGCTAACACTTTTAATTCTAGTGTAATGGTACGTTCAATACCTTCTTTACCTGGTTGCGCGTAGCGTGGCGCTTGGTTTGTAGGGCTTTTAAAATGCCAATTCCCTTGTCCGCCCATACCGCCTGGCGCCACAATAACATCTTCTTCGGTAGTGATTTCTGCAATGCGTTCGCCAGTTTCGGAATCCAACACCACAGTTCCTAAAGGAACGGGGATAATAATATCTTTGCCATCGGCTCCCGTACTTCTACTTTTACTTCCGTGAAAACCGTGTTCAGCTTTAAAATGACGTTTGTATTTAAACGTTACGAGTGTCCATAAGTTTTTATCGCCCCGAACAATTACGTGTCCGCCACGACCACCGTCACCGCCATCTGGGCCACCTTTTGTGATGTATTTTTCCCTGTGGAAATGTGTAGATCCCTTGCCCCCGTTACCCGAGCTAACGTTGATTTTTACGTAGTCTACAAAATTTCCTTCGGTCATTACAGCTGTTCTACAATATCAGTAAGTTGCTTGGCAATAGATGCGATAGAGCCTTCGCCATTTATAGTGTGGAATTTACCCTGTGCGGAATAGTAATCTATAAGCGGTGCAGTTTTATTGTTGTATTCCACAAAGCGATTTCGGATTTTTTCTTCGTCTTGGTCGTCAACGCGTCCGCTGTCTTTTCCTCTGTGCAATAAGCGAGCTACCAAAATATCTTCAGCAACCTCAAGTGCTAATGTGGCAGCAATTGCCATATCGTTTTTAGCTAAAAACGCATCTAAGGCTTCGGCTTGCGAGGTAGTTCGCGGAAAACCATCAAAAATAAACCCTGCAACTTTAGGGTGTTTAGCTACCTCATCTTCAAGCATTTGAATGGTTACTTCATCTGGAACCAATTCGCCCTTATCCATATATCCTTTTGCCAAAACACCCAAAGAGGTTTCGTTTTTGATGTTGTACCGAAACACATCTCCGGTGGAAATATGAAAAAGGTTGAACGTATCTTTTAAAAACTCGGCTTGCGTACCTTTTCCTGCACCGGGTTTTCCAAACAATATGATATTCTTCATGGATAATTTTTACTGGACAAAGATATCCTATTTTAAGCAGTACGCCTACTGTGTGAACACATTGTAGAATATCCGTACATTTGTAGGGGTAATGAAACATGTTATTTCTTCAGATTTCACCCTTGGTATTTTAGGCGGCGGCCAGTTAGGCAAGATGCTTCTCGATGTTACACGCCGATGGGATATTTGCACCCACATTCTTGATCCAAATCCTGAGGCATCTGCTCGTAACAGTTGCAATCATTTTGTTCAAGGCGATTTGATGGACTACGATACAGTGTTCCATTTTGGGAAAGATTTAGATGTGTTAACTATTGAAATTGAGCACGTTAACATTGATGCGCTCTATGCATTAGAAAAAAGTGGTGTGCAGGTATATCCAAAACCTGCAACATTAGACGTTATTCAAAATAAACGTACGCAAAAAGAATTTTATACTACTCAAAACCTTCCTACGGCATCATATACTGCATTTGCAAACAAAGGCGAATTACAAGAAGCTGCTGCAAAAGGAACAGTTCAATTTCCTTGTATTTGGAAAGCTGCCCGATTTGGTTACGATGGTTTTGGCGTGAATAAATTAGATTCCATAACAGCTATTGATGCGTTACCGGACAGCGAATGTATCGTTGAAGATTTGGTGCCCATTGCGAAAGAAATTTCAGTTATTGTAGCGCGTAGCGCCTCTGGCGAAGTTGCGCTTTACCCGCCTGTTGGAATGGCGTTTCATCCAACGGCAAATCAAGTGGAATTTGTGTATTACCCTACAGATGTAGACCATCCAATTTCGGAAAAAGCGCAAGAAATTGCAAGAGATTTGGTTGATGCATGGGAGCACGTTGGACTTTTGGCGGTAGAGTTTTTTGTCGATGGCAACAACACACTTTGGATTAACGAGGTCCCCCCTCGCCCACATAATAGCGGTCACCTTAGCATTGAAGGTTGCATTACCTCTCAGTTTGAGCAACACCTCCGCGCAATTTTGGATGCGCCACTTGGCAAAACCGATTTTTATCGTCCTACAATTATGGCGAATGTGGTTGGTCCTGCTGATGTTACTGGTGCATTTGTGTACGATGGAGTTGAAACTATTTTAAGCCCCCCGCAAGCTGGACTCCACATCTACGGTAAAAAGACAACCAAGCCGCAACGTAAAATGGGGCATATCACCCTAACAGGTGATGACTTAAATGGTATTTTTAAACAAATAAAAGAACTAAAATCTGTTCTTCAACTAAAAGCGAAATAATATGAAAGTAGCCGTTATTATGGGAAGTAAAAGTGATCTTCCCGTCATGCAAGAAGCCATCGACACCTTGGCATTATTCGAAGTAGATACGCATGTTGATATTGTGTCTGCAC
>CATIMP010000058.1 GCA_949528465.1 Bacteroidota bacterium
ATTGTAGCGGTCATTATTTACACGGGTAAATTACCGGCTTTATTGGGGCTACTCGTTTTTACTGCATTTTTACTTTTCAGAAATTACCGCAAGCACAAAGGCAATGTGGAAGAGTCTAAACGGGAACGTGATTTACAAATGATTGAAAGCTCATCTGTACAAGGCATCATAGTAGAAAGTGCCTATAATGTATCGATGATGGTGAACAAGTGTAACGGTATTTATCTAGCTTCTATAAACGGCCTAGCAAAGCTAAATGCTGAAGAACTCCGCGCCGCGAAAAGAGACGTTGTGCGTCTAGGAAAAGAAATAGAAAAACTACGCAACGAACTGTTCTATTTTATCCAAGAAATGGACGAAGAAAGTGTGGGTGTCAGTCATTTCTACATCAACTTGATTAGTATTTTGGAAGATATGGCGCAATCGTTGGAATACATTACCAAGGCGTCGCACAAACACGTGAGCAACAATCACCGTCAGTTAAAGTATTCACAGATTAAAGAACTCAAAGAAACCCAATTGGATTTGGACGAATTGTTTGCAGAAATCCGTTTTGCATTTGACATGACCGATTTCAATGCCGTTAGTGAAATCCTTCCCAAAAAAGAAACGCTTTTTGCGAATATTGATGAGAAGATAAATCATCAGGTACTTCGAACGCGAAGCAAAGAAGAAAAGAGCCCTAAAAACACCACGCTTTTCTTTAGCCTAATGATTGAAAGCAAAGATTTAATTGTCGCTACTTTTAATTTGATTGAACTTTACTATCTAAAGTTCGATCCAAAAATAGCCCCGCGAAAAGTCAGCGAGGAACAAAAAGACCGCTAACAAAAAAGCGCTACTCACGTAGCGCTTTTTTTATATTGCTAATTCAGTTACGAACCGCACATTAGGCAGTCGTCATCATCGCTTTCCTTAGACTTTGCTAACATTTCCTTTAGCTCAGACGGCGAAAGCGGCTCCACAGCAACCGATGCTTTTGCGGCGGGCGTAGAGGCAACCTCAGCCACTGGAACGGCCTCTGTCTTCTTCTTGACAGTAAACTTAATTGCGTCTACAGCCGATTTTGTGCGTAAATAGTACATTCCTGTTTTTAAACCCGACTTCCAAGCATAGAAATGCATTGAAGTGAGTTTGGACATCGTTGCGCCTTCCATAAATAAGTTCAGTGATTGTGACTGATCAATGAAATATCCACGATGACGTGACATATCAATAATGTCTTTCATGCTCAATTCCCAAACCGTTTTGTACAACTCGCGAATGTCTGCAGGAATCGTTTCTATATGCTGAATAGAGCCGTTAGAGCGCATCAACTCTTGCTTCATATCCTCATCCCAAAGACCAAGTGTAACTAAGTCTTCTAAGAGGTGTTTGTTTACCACAATAAACTCCCCAGACAATACACGGCGGGTGTAAATGTTAGAAGTATACGGTTCAAAACATTCGTTATTCCCTAAAATTTGTGAGGTAGACGCAGTGGGCATGGGTGCCATCAATAGCGAGTTTCGAACGCCATGTTTCTTGATTTCTTTACGAAGTCCTTCCCAATCCCAGCGACCGCTAAGTTCCTCATCTTTAATCCCCCACATATTGTGTTGAAATTCTCCTTTAGAAATAGGCGAACCTTTGTACGACTGATAAGTTCCTTCCACTTTTGCCATTTCTTTGGATGCTGTAAGCGAAGCAAAATAAATGGTTTCAAAAATTTCTTGGTTAAGCGTTTTGGCCTCTTCGCTTGTAAACGGCATACGTAGTTTGATAAACGTATCGGCAAGTCCTTGTACGCCTAAGCCTACAGGTCTGTGGCGCATATTTGAGTTTTCGGCTTCTTTAACCGGGTAGTAGTTACGGTCAATAACCTGATTCAAGTTTTTGGTTACACGAACCGTAACATCGTATAGTTCTTTGTGGTCAAATGCACCGTCTTTTACAAACATAGGCAGTGCAATGGATGCCAAATTACAAACGGCTACTTCGTCTTTAGACGTGTACTCCATAATTTCGGTACACAAGTTTGACGAACGTATTGTTCCCAAATTCTTTTGATTCGACTTGCGATTTGCAGCGTCTTTGTACAGCATGTACGGGGTTCCCGTTTCAATTTGCGATTCTAAAATCTTCTCCCAAAGTTCACGCGCTTTGATGGTTTTGCGCCCTCTGTTTTCCGATTCGTACTCTAAGTATAACTTTTCAAATTCTTCGCTATGGCATTCATATAATCCTGGACATTCATTAGGGCACATAAGTGTCCATTCGGCATTTTCCTCCACACGCTTCATGAACAAATCTGGAATCCACATGGCATAGAACAAATCGCGTGCGCGCATTTCTTCTTTTCCGTGGTTTTTCTTTAAATCCAAGAAGTCGAAAATATCCGCATGCCATGGCTCTACATAAATGGCAAACGAGCCTTTACGCTTTCCTCCACCTTGATCAACATAACGCGCCGTGTCGTTATACACACGAAGCATGGGCACAATTCCGTTTGAAGTACCGTTTGTTCCTGCAATATAAGAGCCCGTAGCACGTACGTTGTGGATAGATAGTCCAATCCCTCCAGCAGACTGTGAAATTTTTGCAGTTTGTTTTAGGGTGTCATAAATGCCGTCAATACTATCGTCACGCATAGACAGCAAAAAACATGATGACATTTGTGGTTTTGGTGTTCCAGAGTTAAAAAGCGTTGGTGTTGCATGTGTAAAATAACGCTTCGACATCAGGTGATACGTCTCAATAGCAGCATCTAAGTCG
>CATIMP010000059.1 GCA_949528465.1 Bacteroidota bacterium
AAACGAATATCAAGGCCAAGACCTTTAAGTTCGTGCATCAATACATTAAAGGATTCTGGAAGACCAGGCTTTGGCATGGCTTCACCCTTCACAATTGACTCGTATGTTTTGGCTCGACCAATGACGTCATCAGACTTCACTGTCAAGATTTCTTGTAGGGTACTCGATGCACCATATGCTTCAAGTGCCCATACCTCCATTTCACCAAATCGCTGTCCACCAAACTGTGCTTTACCACCAAGCGGCTGCTGGGTAATAAGCGAGTATGGTCCAATAGAACGCGAGTGCATTTTGTCGTCCACCATGTGTCCGAGTTTTAGCATATAAATCACACCAACTGTTGCTGGTTGATCAAAACGTTCTCCAGTTCCGCCATCATATAAATATGTATGTCCATACTGAGGAACTCCCGCTTCTTTGGTAATTTCATCTATTTGTTCGTTGGTAGCACCATCAAAAATTGGAGTAGCAAAAGTTTTACCCATTTTTTGACCTGCCCACCCAAGAACCGTTTCGTATATCTGTCCAATGTTCATTCGCGATGGTACTCCAAGTGGATTTAATACAATATCAACTGGTGTTCCATCTTCAAGGAATGGCATATCTTCTTGACGCACAATACGGGCAACAATACCTTTGTTTCCGTGACGTCCAGCCATTTTATCCCCAACTTTTAACTTACGTTTCTTGGCGATATATACCTTAGCAAGTTTTAAAATTCCAGCAGGAAGTTCGTCCCCAACAGAAATTGTAAACTTATTTCTACGCAAAGCACCTTGCAAGTCGTTTTCCTTAATCTTATAATTATGCATCAAGTCGTTAACAAGACGATTTACGCGTTTATCTACGGTCCAATCGGAATTCACAAGGTGAGCATAATCGTCAACAGCATTAAGCATTTTAAGGGTAAACTTCTTTCCTTTTGGCATTACTTCTTCGCCTAAGTCGTTCATTACACCTTGACAGGTTTTTCCACTAAGGATAGAAAATAATTTCTCTACCAATTCAGCCTGCAGCTTCTCAAACTTTACGTCGTAACTGTCTTCGAGTTCCATTATGGCCTCTTTGTCTTGTGAGCGCTTACGCTTGTCTTTCAAGATACGCGTAAATAGTTTTTTATTGATAACAACTCCGTTCAATGATGGCGATGCCTTTAACGAAGCATCTTTCACATCACCAGCTTTATCACCAAAAATGGCGCGAAGCAGTTTTTCTTCAGGAGTAGGATCAGACTCACCTTTTGGTGTAATCTTACCAATAAGGATATCGCCAGCACCAACTTCAGCACCAACACGAATCATACCATTTTCATCCAAATCACTTGTAGCTTCTTCGGAAACGTTAGGAATATCGTTAGTCAATTCTTCCTTACCTAATTTGGTATCACGCACTTCAAGTGAATATTCATCAATGTGGATAGAAGTAAAAATATCATCACGTACCACTTTCTCAGAAATCACAATCGCATCCTCAAAGTTGTATCCTTTCCACGGCATAAATGCCACTTTCATATTTCTACCAAGAGCAAGCTCACCGTTTTCAGTAGCATAACCTTGACACAATACTTGACCTTTTTTCACACGGTCTCCAATGGAAACAATGGGTTTCAAGTTGATACATGAACCTTGATTCGTTTTACGGAATTTAATAAGTTCATATGTCTTTTCATCTGTGTCAAAAGAAACCAGTCTTTCATCATCAGACATATCATATTTGATGGTTATTTTCTCAGCGTCAACGTAAATAACCTGACCATCGCCTTCAGCGTTAATAAGTACACGTGAGTCTGTAGCTACTTGACGCTCAAGTCCAGTTCCTACAATTGGTGCTTGCGGACGCAATAATGGAACAGCCTGACGCATCATGTTTGAGCCCATTAGCGCACGGTTTGCATCATCGTGCTCTAAGAATGGAATTAACGAAGCCGAAATAGAAGCAATTTGGTTAGGTGCAACATCCGTATAATCCACTTCAGTTTTGTCCACCACAGGATAATCTGCCTCTGAACGAGCAATAATTTTATCTGCAGCAATCTCACCAGATTCAGTCTTGTCGATATTGGCTTGTGCAAATAATTTACCTTCTTCTTCCTCTGCAGATAAATACTGCGATTCCGACATATCTACCACACCATTATCTACTTTATAATACGGCGTTTCGATAAACCCAAGATTATTCACTTTTGCAAATACACCAAGTGAAGAAATAAGACCAATGTTTGGCCCTTCAGGAGTTTCAATCGGACACAATCTTCCGTAGTGTGTATAGTGCACATCACGTACCTCGAATCCAGCACGCTCACGTGAGAGTCCACCAGGTCCTAATGCAGATAAACGACGCTTGTGCGTAATTTCAGCAAGTGGATTGGTTTGATCCATAAACTGTGAAAGCTGGTTGGTTCCAAAGAATGAATTAATTACCGATGATAATGTTTTCGCATTAATCAAATCGATTGGAGTAAACACCTCATTATCACGAACATTCATACGCTCGCGAATAGTACGTGCCATACGAGAAAGACCGACACCAAATTGAGACGATAATTGCTCACCTACCGTACGAACACGACGGTTAGAAAGGTGATCGATATCATCGATTTCTGCTTTGGAGTTAATCAACTCAATTAAATACTTGATAATGGTAATGATATCGTCTTTGGTAAGCACTTGCTTATCCATGGCAACATCAAGACCAAGTTTTTTATTCATTCGGTAACGACCTACCTCACCCAAATTGTAACGTTGATCAGAGAAGAATAATTTATCAATAATTCCTCGAGCCGTTTCCTCATCTGGCGGTTCAGCATTACGCAACTGACGGTAAATGTGTTCAACCGCTTCTTTTTCCGAGTTAGTTGGATCTTTTTGAAGCGTGTTGTGAATAATAGCGTAATCAGCAGATTGCGACTCCTCTTTGTGCAATAAAATGGTAGTGGCGTTTGCTTCTAAAATTTGCTCAATGTGGTCTTTTTCAAGAACGGTATCACGATCCAATACGATTTCGTTTCGCTCAATAGAAACCACCTCGCCTGTATCTTCATCTACAAAGTCTTCAAACCAAGTGTTTAATACACGTGCTGCTAACTTGCGTCCTAATACTTTACGTAGTCCTGTTTTGGAAACTTTGATTTCTTCTGCAAGGTCAAATATTTCCAAAATATCTTTATCGCGCTCATATCCAATAGCACGGAATAAAGTTGTAACAGGTAATTTTTTCTTACGATCAATGTAAGCGTACATTACACTATTAATATCGGTTGCAAATTCAATCCAAGAGCCCTTGAAAGGAATTACACGAGCCGAATATAGTTTAGTACCATTGGCATGGAACGATTGACCAAAGAAAACACCAGGAGAACGGTGCAATTGCGACACAACAATTCGTTCAGCCCCATTAATAACAAACGTACCGCTTGGAGTCATGTAAGGGATAACACCCAAATAAACATCCTGGACGATGGTTTCAAAATCCTCATGCTCAGGGTCGGTACAATACAATTTTAGGCGTGCCTTTAGCGGAACGCTATACGTTAAACCACGCTCAATACACTCTTGTATGGAGTATCGTGATGGATCTACAAAGTAGTCTAAAAATTCTAAAACAAACTGATTTCTAGAATCTGAAATCGGAAAGTTTTCCATGAAGGTATTATAAAGACCTTCGTTTCCACGCTCATCGGACTTTGTTTCAAGTTGGAAAAAATCTTGAAACGACTTGATTTGAATATCAAGAAAGTCTGGGTAGGGAGGGGTACCTATGGCCGAAGCAAAATTGTGTCGGATTACGCTTGTTATGTTGGACATACGGGTTACATTATTTTAAAAAATTACTACAAGGGGCATAAAACACCAAATGGTTTAAGCCCATCCCGCTTTGCGGGAAGGCTTAAACCTTCGGTTTAAATCGGGAGCTTAATTACTTAAGCTCAACTTCAGCACCAGCTTCTTCCAAAGAAGATTTTAGTCCTTCAGCTTCGTCTTTTGCTACACCTTCCTTAATTGGGCTCGGTGCATTGTCAACAAGTTCTTTAGCTTCCTTAAGTCCAAGACCTGTAAGCTCTTTTACAAGCTTAACAACTGCTAGTTTAGAACCACCAGCGGCTTTGAGGATTACATCAAACTCTGATTTTTCCTCAGCTGCTTCGCCACCACCGGCAGCAGGTCCAGCTACGGCAACGGCTGCTGCTGCAGGCTCGATTCCGTACTCGTCTTTAAGGATGTTAGCCAATTCGTTGACCTCTTTTACGGTCAAATTGACCAATTGTTCTGCAAAATCTTTTAAATCTGCCATTTTTGAACTATTTAATTGTGTTTGTATTACGTTTTAAGCTTCCTTTTCAGA
>CATIMP010000060.1 GCA_949528465.1 Bacteroidota bacterium
CGTATTAGTGACACTACACCCTTTTTGGCAGATTTAAAACCGAGTGGTAAATTCTTAATGGAAGATGTACACCGTGTAGGTGGTATTCCAGCTGTGATTAAATTCATGCTTGACAACAATATGCTTCACGGCGATTGCATCACTGTTACGGGAAAAACACTTGCAGAGAATATGGCTGATGTACCGTCGCTTAAAGAAGGTCAAAAAGTAATTCGAACGCTTGACAATCCAATTAAGGAAACAGGTCACATTCGAATTCTTTTTGGAAATCTGGCAGCTGATGGTGCTGTTGCAAAAATTACAGGCAAAGAAGGTCTTTCATTTGAAGGCCCTGCTCGAGTTTATGACGGCGAATTTGCTGCTAATGCAGGAATCAAATCTGGCGAAGTTCAAAAAGGCGAAGTTGTTGTTATTCGCTATGAAGGTCCAAAAGGCGGCCCAGGAATGCCTGAAATGTTAAAACCAACAGCTGCTATTATGGGTGCTGGTTTGGGTAAAGAAGTAGCACTTATCACTGATGGACGTTTTTCGGGTGGTACACACGGTTTTGTGGTGGGACATATAACTCCTGAAGCGCAACTCGGCGGTGCTATTGGACTTGTGAATACCGGGGATATTATCCGTATTGACGCAGAAACAAACGAATTACAAGTTAAAATTACGGATGCGGAACTTGAAGCGCGACGCGCGTCATGGGAAACACCAAGTTTAAAAGTAACTAAAGGAGTGTTGTACAAATACGCACAGTCTGTAGCTACGGCTTCTGAAGGTTGTGTAACAGACGAATAACGCATGACATCGAAAAAAAACATTACAGGTTCTGAAGCATTAATCCACTGTTTACTCGCAGAAGGTGTTGACCTTATTTATGGGTATCCGGGTGGTGCTATCATGCCCTTTTACGACGAACTTTATAAGTTTCAAGACAAACTTCAGCACGTACTTACACGTCACGAACAAGGCGCTACGCACGCCGCACAAGGTTTTGCTCGAGTGAGTGGAAAGGTTGGCGTTTGTGTTGCTACATCTGGCCCAGGTGCTACAAATTTGGTTACAGGAATTGCCGACGCCATGATTGACTCTACACCAATGGTATGTCTAACAGGCCAAGTGCCTTCACATTTGTTGGGTTCAGATGCATTTCAAGAAACCGATATTATTGGTATTTCAACGCCGGTCACAAAGTGGAACTATCAGATTACAGATGTTGCTGAAATTCCTGAAGTAATGGCCAAAGCATTTTACATTGCACGTTCTGGCCGCCCTGGCCCTGTGCTTGTTGATATTACAAAAGATGCCCAATTTGCTTCATTTGACTTTGATTATACACCATGTAAAGGAGTTCGGAGTTATAAACCGATTCCAGAAATTAATACTACTTCAATAGATGCTGCTGCAGCTATCATCGAAAAGGCTGAAAAACCACTTATTGTTTGGGGACAAGGGGTAATATTGGGTAAAGCAGAAGCAGAATTTAAAGCATTTGTAGAAAAATCAAATATTCCAGCAGCGTGGACAATTTTGGGTGTTTCGGCAATTGCTACAGACCATCCGCTAAATGTGGGAATGGTAGGAATGCACGGGAATTACGGCCCAAATATGTTAACGAACGAATGCGATGTGCTTATTGCCATAGGCATGCGTTTTGATGATCGTGTTACTGGGAATTTAGAAAGTTATGCCAAGCAGGCTAAAATTATTCATTTAGAAATTGATCCTGCGGAAATAAATAAAAATGTTGATGCAGATGTTGCTGTTTTGGGTGATGTGAAGCAAACGCTTCCACTACTTACTGAAAAAGTAACAGCGAAACCATACGAAAACTGGTTTGCAGCGTTTAAAAAGCACGATGAAATCGAATTTGATAAAGTCATTAAAAACGATTTGCACCCTACCAAAGATGGGCTTACCATGGGCGAGGTGCTCAAAGAAATTAACCGTGCATCAAACAACGATGCCGTAATTGTCTCTGACGTTGGTCAGCACCAGATGATTGCATGTCGTTATGCGCGTTTTTCAAATTCAAAAAGCAATGTAACATCTGGTGGTTTGGGTACTATGGGCTTTGCACTTCCTGCAGCTTTGGGCGCTAAAATGGGTGCTCCAGAGCGTGAAGTAGTTGCTATTATTGGTGATGGCGGTTTTCAAATGACCATACAAGAACTGGGTACGATTTTCCAAACACAAGCTGCTGTAAAGGTAGTCGTGTTAAACAATGATTTTTTAGGAATGGTGCGCCAATGGCAGCAATTGTTTTTTGACAAACGCTATGCATCTACCGAAATGGTAAATCCAGATTTTGTAAAAATTGCCGAGGGCTATTTTCTTGATGCTAAGCGTGTTACTACACGCGACGATTTAGGCAGTGCCATTGATGAAATGATTGCTTCTGACAAACCGTATTTCCTTGAAGTTTGCGTAGAAAAAGAGTCTAATGTATTTCCGATGATTCCGTCTGGTGCGTCGGTTTCTGATATAAGATTATCGTAATTATGGAAAAAAAATACACCATTTCAATTTATACTGAAAACAGCGTTGGCTTGCTGAACCGCGTTTCGGCTATTTTCCAACGTAGACATATCAATATAGAAAGTATAACGTCTTCTGCTTCTGAAATAGAGAAGGTCTCACGTTTTGTAATTGTAGTCTCCTTATCTGAAGAGGCTGTTAAAAAA
>CATIMP010000061.1 GCA_949528465.1 Bacteroidota bacterium
AAACAATAAGTACTTTATTCATGATTATAAGATTTAGTTATATCAAATATACACAAATTTCATTCCTTAGTTTGTATTTTAGCAAGCATGCAAATCATTTCATATAACGTTAACGGTATTCGTGCTGCACTTAACAAAGGGTTTTTAGATTGGTTAAAAGCGGCTTCGCCCGATGTTCTTTGTTTACAAGAAACCAAAGCGCGACCCGAGCAACTCGACCTTTCGGTTTTTGATAATGCGGGCTATCCGTACCACTACTGGTTTTCGGCGCAAAAGAAGGGCTACAGCTCTGTGGCGATTTTATGCAAACAAAAACCAACGCATATTGAATACGGAACGGGCATAGACTACATGGATTTTGAAGGACGTAATTTGCGCGTAGATTTTGACAACGTTTCTGTGATGAGTTTGTACTTGCCATCTGGAACTAATCCCGCTCGTTTGGAGTATAAGTTTACCTACATGGACGATTTTAAATCTTATATAACAAACCTAAAAAAGGAACTTCCGAATTTGGTCATTTGTGGCGATTACAACATTTGCCATGAAGCCATAGATATTCACGATCCAGTACGCAATGCAAAAGTTTCCGGCTTTTTACCCGAAGAACGCACGTGGTTAGACGGCTTTATTCAAAGTGGTTTTGTGGATTCGTTCCGACACTTAAACACAGAGCCGCATCAATACAGTTGGTGGAGCTACCGTGCCAATTCCCGCACAAATAACAAGGGTTGGCGCATTGATTACGCTATGGTTTCTGAACCCTTAAAAAACAACATAAAACGCGCCTTTATCCTTCCCCAAGCTGTCCACTCTGACCACTGCCCCGTTGGCGTAACACTTGCACTCTAACATATGAAATACACAACCATTCCGTACACCGATATCCGAGTGAGCAAAATTTGCCTTGGCACCATGACTTGGGGCAATCAAAATACACAAGACGAAGCCTTTGAACAAATGGATTATGTCTTAGAAAAAGGGGTGAATTTTATTGATACAGCAGAGCTGTATCCCGTCCCTGCAAATGCGGAAACCTATGCAGATACGGAACGCATTATAGGCAATTGGTTTGCTCAACGAAAAAACCGGGATAAGGTGGTGTTGGCAACCAAAATTGCGGGACCGGGTGCTTATACCGCTCACATCCGCACTACGGGCTTTACGCCCGATAGCCTCCGTGAAGCTTTGGAAGGAAGTTTAATGCGCTTAAAAACAGATTATATCGATGTGTATCAATTGCATTGGCCCGAACGCAGCACTAATTTTTTTGGCAGGCGTGATTATGTTTTAGACCTAAATGAGCAATGGAAAATCAATTTTCAACAGATATTAGAAACGCTGGATGGTTTTATAAAAGAAGGAAAAATTAGGCATATTGGTTTGTCTAATGAAACGCCGTGGGGCGCAATGAAGTATTTGAACCTTTCTGAATACAAAAATCTTCCCCGAGCGAAAACCATTCAAAATCCGTACTCCCTGCTCAACCGTACTTTTGAGGTAGGTAATGCTGAGGTTTCACATCGGGAGCAATTGGGATTGTTGGCATATTCCCCCTTAGCTTTTGGTGTGCTTTCTGGAAAATACCGCGGCGGAAATCTTCCTGAAAAAAGCAGGTTAAAATTATTTCCACGTATGAAAAGATACAGTGGAAATGAAGCCGTAGCAGCTACGGAAGCCTATGCCAAAATTGCCAAAAAGCATCAGTTATCACTTACGCAATTGGCATTGGCATTTGTTACCGATCGCCCTTTTGTAACGTCCAATATTATCGGGGCTACAACCATGTCCCAGTTAGTGGAAAATATCGCTACTTCAAATGTTACGTTATCGGATGAAATTTTAGCGGAAATTGACGCTGTACACAATCAAATCCCGAATCCTGCGCCTTAAAACAAATGTGCCACCAACTCTTGAATAGTTGCTAATCGGATTACCTCCAACCCTTTGGGAACGGTTTTTACGGCCTGTGCTACTACTATTCGCTCAAAGCCTAGCTTAGCAGCCTCTTGCATACGCTGTTCCATTTTTGGTGCGTTGCGCAATTCACCTGAGAGTCCCACTTCAGCAGCAAACGTATAGCCTTTTGGAATGGCAACATCCAAACTGCTGGACAAAATCGCTACCATTACGGCAAGGTCCAAGCCCGGGTCGTCTAAGCGAATACCACCTGCAAGGTTTAGAAACACATCTTTTGCACCTAATTGAAAACCAGCACGTTTTTCCAACACTGCCAACAGCATATTCAGGCGTTTGTTGTCAAATCCTGTGCTGCTTCGCTGTGGCGTACCGTATACCGCAGAACTAACCAAGGCTTGTACTTCAATGAGCATGGGGCGAATGCCTTCAACGGTTGCGCCTATGGCATGTCCGCTAAGTCCTGCGCTTTCGGATGAAATAAGTAAAGCACTAGGATTAGAAACGCCTATTAATCCTTCTTGTGCCATGGTGTAAATGCCTAATTCTGCTGTTGTGCCAAAACGATTTTTGTGCGCGCGTAAAATCCGATATACATGATTTCTGTCGCCCTCAAAATGGAGTACGGTATCTACCATGTGTTCTAAAACCTTAGGTCCTGCAATGGCACCATCTTTGGTAATGTGCCCAACTAAAAAAACAGGCGTTTGGGTATTTTTGGCGTATTGAATTAATTCGGCTGTACAGGCACGTATTTGTGGCACGCTACCAGCTGTACTATCTAACACACTAGAATGTAGCGTTTGTATGGAATCAATAACGACCAATGCGGGTTTTAGCGTCCCCAAATGGTGCAAAAGAGATTGGGTGTTGGTTTCTGTGAGTAAAAAACATTCACTGCTTTCTTCGGTTACGCGCGCACTACGTAATTTAATTTGTTGCTCGCTTTCTTCTCCAGAAACATAAACCACTTTTCCTTTAATGGCAAGTGCTACTTGCAGCAATAAGGTAGATTTTCCAATGCCGGGTTCTCCACCAACAAGCACAATTGACCCTGGTACGATACCACCGCCAAGAACGCGATTAAGTTCCACATCACCAGATGACATCCGTACAGTGGCATCAACCATCACGTCTTGTATGCGTACCGGTTTAGCTTTTAGGTTCGCGCTGCTATCTTGCCACGTAACTGTATTTTTGGGTTTTTCTAGCACTTCTTCTTGCAAGGTATTCCAACTTTTACATGAGCTACATTGCCCTTGCCATTGCGCGTGTTGGTGACCACAATGAGTACAGAAAAATGCCTTTTTGACTTTTGCCATTGGGCGAAGCTACTTATTTTTTAGAAAAAATTGGGAGTAGTAAAAAAGAAAGACTACCAAAAATGACTACCATAATGGTTTGTCCTGTCCACATGACCCAACCAAAAGCCAACGCTTGAGGGTAAGGTATAGCAAAAGCTTGTAAAACGGCAGCTACAGCCAACGGGTACAAACCAATGCCACCATTAGTTGCAGACATCGCAAAACCGCCGGCAATAAACGCGGGAACAATAGCCGAAAGGGATAATCCGCTTGTTTCAGGAAGGGAAAACGTTACCACCCAAAACATCATCAAGTACATGAGCCAAATAAATAGGGTGTGTGCTATAAACGCCCATTTGTTCTTCATAAATCGCACTGAAAGCATCCCCAACCAAAGCCCATTAAAAAAACGTATGATTTTTGTTGCCCACACTTTTTGGGAACGCTTAAGCATTCGAATAAAAACGAAAAATAATCCCACACCAACGATTAGCCAAAGCAGGATGTAACTATTAAATGTAGGATTTCCAATGATTTCAAGTAGCAATTCGCTGTGAAGTAAAAACCCCAAACCAATAAATGAAAACAACAATATAAGGTCGATAATACGCTCGGTTACAATGGTGCCGAAGCCTTTTTGAAACGGAACACCGGCATAGGTGGCTAATGCGGTAGCGCGCAAAACTTCTCCAGAACGAGGGATACCTAAATTCGAAAAATAGGCAATCAGGACAGTTAAAGTTCTAATGATAAATGACGGTTGATAGCCAAGTGGCTTGAGTAAAAAGTTCCAACGGTAGGCTCGCGACAAGTGGCTAAGCGCACCAAAAACCAGCGATAAAAACACAAATTTTAAATCGGCTTGTTTGATGGCAGCAAAAATTTGCGCACGATCATCTTCGGAAGTGTTTGCAAATGAAAAATACACCAAATAAAGTCCAAGCCCAAGAGGGACTATATTTTTGAGGAGCTTTAGGAGTTTAGACATGGAATTAGTCCAAGGAATTGGTGGAACTATTTGGGAAAATTAAAGTAGGTTTAAACGATTTTGCATCGTCAACGGGCATGCTGGCGTAGCTGATAATTATGACTACATCCCCTTTTTGCACTTTGCGTGCCGCAGGTCCGTTGAGTGTGATTTCACCTGAATTCGAAGTGCCCTCAATAACGTAGGTTTCAAGGCGCTCACCATTGTTTACATTCACCACCTGTACTTTTTCGCCTGCAATAATATTAGCAGCATCCATAAGGGTTTTGTCAATGGTAATGCTTCCGATATAGTCTAACTCGGCACCAGTAACACGTACGCGATGAATTTTTGATTTTAAAACCTCAATTTGCATGCCGCAAAGGTACTTATTTTAATACGATATTATCAATCAATCGAACTCCCTCAACAGAAGTTGCCACAAAGATGCGTTGTTTTTCTTGAGGATTAACCTCGTCAACTTCTTTCAACGAAGTTTCGTCAACGCACAAAGCGTAGTGGAGGGTAAATTTGGGATGCTTGGCAAACGCATTTTTAATATAAGAATAGATAGCTGCTTTTTTCATGCCGTTGCTGGCGCAGTGTTTTAGGGTTTTGTAAATAAAACCCGCTTCGGCTCTAGTGGTTTTTGTCAAAAGCTCGTTACGTGAACTCATGGCAAGTCCGTTAGCTTCTCTAATAATAGGGCAAGGCACAATAGTTGTTGGAATATTTGCTGTTTTTACCCAGTTTTTGATGATGCTTAACTGCTGAAAATCTTTTTCTCCAAAGTAAGCACGGTTGGGTTTAATCACCTCAAAAAGCTTTGACACAATCGTGATCACACCATTAAAATGATCAGGGCGATCTGCCCCTTCCATGACCGTATCTAATCCATTAAACGCATGAGATGTTGCATGAACTTGATCGGGATACATGTCGCGAATTGAGGGCGCAAAAATATTTATTGTTGGATTAATTTTATGAATGGCGTCCACATCTTCTTGTAAACTAACAGGATACGCATGCAAATCTGAAGCGTTGTTAAATTGGGTCGGATTTACAAAAATAGTCACCCAAACACGTTCGTTTTCAATTTGTGCTTGTTCGATAAGCGCAAGGTGTCCTCGGTGTAGCGCACCCATGGTAGGCACCAATCCACATTGATTTCCCAAATACTTTTTACGTTCGCGATAAAGTGCTTCTAAATTTTGATATAGTGGCATTACTGTGCTGAAACGAATCAAAGACAAAAGTCGTTTAAATTTTTAGTAAATTTGTATTTTAATACACAAATACGGCTTACTCATTTATGAAAGATAAAAAGATATTATACATATCATCAGAAGTCGTCCCCTACCTTCCGCAAAGCGAGCTTTCTAACTTGGCATTTGAAATACCAAAAATGGTTAACGATCGCGGAGGTCAAACACGCATCTTTATTCCAAAATACGGGCTAATCAACGAACGCCGTCATCAGTTGCACGAAGTTATTCGCCTATCTGGAATGAACTTGGTAGTGAATGACATAGACATGCCATTGATTATAAAAGTGGCGTCTATTCCAAAAGAGCGCATGCAAGTGTATTTCATTGATAACGAAGATTACTTTAAGGGTCGTGGATTGTTTGCCGAAGAAAACGGAAAACGCTACGCTGACAATGAAGAGCGTGCTATTTTCTTTGCCAAAGGCGTTATTGAAACGGTTAAAAAATTGAATTGGTCACCAGATATTATTCACGTTCAAGGGTGGATTGCTTCTTTAGTGCCTTTATATTGTAAGTTTTACTTTAAAGACGAACCCTTACTTGCAAATACTAAAATTATAACATCTTTTTTCACACCTCCTTTTGAAGGGGAATTGGAAGGCGATTTGTTTTCAAAAATTGCCTTTGACGGCATAGAAGAAGCTCATATGGCGAACCTAAAAACGCCGAGCTTAACTGAAATGTTTTCAAACGCAGTAAAGCATTCAGATGGCATTATCCTTGCAAGTGATGGTGTCAGTGATATTGTAGAAAAGGCTGCTCTTAGCAGTGGAAAACCTTTAGTAGAATTGAGCAAAGAATCTGATATTCTCGATGCCCACGAAACCTTTTACCACACCGAATTTTAATACCCAGATGATTAAAAAAATTATCCCAATTGCACTTGTGCTTGCCCTAGCATCATGTGATAAAAAGTTTAATGAAGTTGGTATTGAAGTACTCCCTGAAAACTTAATTCAAGGGAAGAAAGCGTACTACCCCGTTAACGTTTCACACACATTAATTGACGTGGCACAAACCAATGCTGGAGGCGTTTTGCAATTAGGCGAACGAAACGATAATTTATTTGGAACTACATCTTCTTCGGTAGTCTCTCAATTTAATTTAAGTACCTATCCCGCCAGATTTGGTTCTAAAAATGCTGAATCAGAGACTTCAGAAAATTTTGATGAGCAAGAAACGGTTACAGACGTATGGCTTGAAATACCATTCTTCACTAATCAAGTGGACGCAGATGGCGATGGTCTTGTTGATGCATATGATGTTGACGACGCTGACCCCAACAGCGATTCAGATGCAGACGGAGCAAGTGACATCGCAGAACGCAATGCCGGCACCGATCCAACAAATCCAGATACCGACGGAGACGGTATTTTAGATGGGGAAGACACGGATACAGAAAACCCAAATCCAGATAAAAAGTGGTATGCTATAGATTCTCTTTTTGGCAACAGCGAAGCGACTTTTGATGTTGAGGTTACTAAACTCAATTACTTTTTACGTCAATTAGATCCCGATAATAACTTTGAGCAACAACAACCGTATTACTCCAATTTTAATTTTGACTCGTATAAAGACATTCAACTCGGCACTGAAAATATTCAATTGAGCTTTGATGAAATTAGTGTTGAAGGGGAAAATGCTCAAAATTTAACCCCAAGACTTCGTGTTCCTTTGGATAAATCATTTTTTCAGCAGCATATTTTTGACAAAGAAGGCGCAACAGAACTTTCAACAGTTGAATCATTTCAAGATTATTTCAGGGCGATTGCTATAGAAAC
The DNA here is from genome assembly GCA_949528465.1 of Bacteroidota bacterium. Lineage (GTDB taxonomy): Bacteria > Bacteroidota > Bacteroidia > Flavobacteriales > Flavobacteriaceae > UBA7446. The sequence goes on from CATIMP010000061.1 coordinate 7,238, forward strand.
AAGCAACTTTAGTTCACCATTACTCATGTTGTTGGACTTTGATAGAATGGTTATCCGTGTTGCATATACCTATAAATCTGAAGACAAAGATGCCGATCCGGTTGTAATAGTTGATGAAGATTCCGATTACGTAATTAATGCTGGATTTTTAAAATTTAACACGATAAATAGAACAACTGCCATATCGTCAACGCTTCATGATATTGTTTCGGCTACTGCGCCAACACAAATTGCGTTAGGCGGCGGATTGGGAAGTGTAGCTACAATTGATCTTTTTGAAGATGAAGATGCCTTAGAAGCAATTAAGGGAGAAGGGGATTCGTGGTTGTTAAACGAAGCAAATCTTACATTTTATGTTGATAAACAGGCTGTTGAGCAAAACGGATTAGCCCTCCCTCAGCGATTGTATGTATACAACGCCGATACCAACGCAGCTATCATAGATTTTTCACAGGACGCAACTGCCACGTCCACATTAAGCAAGGTGGTGTATGGTGGATATCTTATAGACGACGACGAAAAGCAATACTACAAGATTAGGATCACTGATCATTTCCGTAACATTATTAAAAACGACTCTGTTAATGTAAAATTGCGCTTAGCAGTTGCGGATGCTTTCTCAAGCCAAAGCCCAGTTATTATGGCAAAAGTTGACAATACAACGCTTAATAAAGTTCCAGTTGGAACGGTTTCTGCACCAAAGTCAATAATAATGGTAGGACCCAACCCAACAGATTCAGCACTTTTAGATTTAAAGTTGCAATTAGAGGTGTTTTACACCGAGATCGATTAAACCCTTTGTAGTTGTTAAATAGTAAATAAAGGAAAAAAGTGTATTTTTAGATAATCCCAAAGTCTAAAAATATGATTAATGGACTGCTTATTCTTGTCGCTACATTTCTTGTTCTTCTGGCATTAAATTATTTTTCAATTCGCGCATTTAAACTTCCAAAGCATAAGCGAGAACGTTTACGTAAAGCTTCATTGTTTGTTTACGCTGTTTTCTTGGTTTTTCTGGGAGTTCTTAATCTTATTTTTGAAGATGCTATGTTTTTTGGATGGGGGCAAATAGTTATCGGGGTAGCTTTCTTTTTTGCTAATAAATACGACAGAAAAAGAAAAAACTTATAACTCTTTCCGTAATCGTGCAACGGGTGCGCCAATCATTTCGCGGTATTTTGCCACGGTTCTGCGGGCAATGGGATAGCCCTTTTCGTTCATCAGATGCATCAATTGCTCGTCCGTGAGCGGGTGGGTTTTGTCTTCTTCAGCAATTACATCATTTAACACTTTTTTCACTTCAATTGATGACACTTCTTCTCCTGCAGCATTAGTAATACCTTCCGAGAAAAACCACTTTACCAATTTAGTTCCATAAGGCGTATCTACATATTTGCTGTTGGCAACACGAGAAACTGTTGAAATATCCATCCCAATGCGGTCTGCAATATCTTTTAAAATCATCGGTTTTAACTTTTGCTCATCTCCTGTAAGAAAATAGTCTTGCTGAAAATCCATGATGGTTTTCATGGTTTCATAGAGGGTGTGTTGACGTTGCTTTATGGCATCAATAAACCAACGCGCAGCATCTAATTTTTGCTTAATAAATTGAACTGCCTTTTGCTGCTCTTTGTTTTTTTGTTTGGCTTCTTTATATCCCGATAGCATATTGCGGTATTCGGCAGAAACGTGTAGCTCTGGCGCATTGCGTCCGTTTAGCATAAGATTAAGCTGTCCCTCTTGCAATTGAATGCTAAAATCAGGAACGATTTGTGCATTCATTTTGGTATCGCTACCAAAAGCTGCACCAGGTTTTGGGTTTAGCTTTTCGATTTCATGCATGCAGTCTTTTAGCTGCTCATCATCAATTTTAAACCGCGCCTTTATTTTACTAAAATGTTTTTTTGTAAATGCTTCAAATTGCTCTTCAAGTAGTGTAATTGCAGTGGTTACAGCTGGATTTTGTTGTTTCCTTCTAAGTTGAATAAGCAGGCACTCTTTTAAATTTAACGCACCAACTCCGGCTGGATCAAGCTGATGGACCGATTGTAAAATCTTACGAACTTCCTCTTCGGTTGTATAAATATTTTCGGTAAACGCTAAATCGTCTACAATGTCAATCAATTTTTGCCTGATATAGCCACTGGTATCAATGCTCCCCACTAAAAATGCAGCAATGCGGTATTCTTGCTCCGTGAAAGAAAAGGTGTCTAATTGCGCCATTAACTGCTGATGAAAGCTTATCCCTGCAGCATAGGGTACGTGTTTATCCTCGTCGTCTTGGCTGTAGTTTTGTGCACGTAGTCGATATTCTGGTATTTCATCATCGCTTAAATAGGCATCAATGTCGATATCATCCGCTTCAATAATGTCCCCCTTATCTTGTTCGGAAGGAGCAAATTCGTCCTGCTCTTTTTCATCTTCTTTTCCAGATGCGAGCGCTGGATTTTCTTCAATTTCACGCGAAATTTGTTGCTCAAATGACTGAATAGGCAATTGAATCAACTTCATCAGTTGAATTTGCTGCGGCGATAGCTTTTGAGAAAGCTTAAATTGAAGGTGTTGCTTAAGCATGAATTTGCATTGGGTCTTTAAAAGTACAAAAAACCCACACAATTGTTTTTAAAATGCGGCATTAAGCGGGGTTCTGGGGTATGGAATCACATCTCTGATGTTCGACATTCCTGTGGTGTAGAGGACCAAACGCTCAAACCCAAGTCCAAAACCAGCGTGTACGGCTGTTCCAAATTTGCGTAAATCTGTATACCACCACAATTCTTCTTCGTCTATATCCATGGCGCGCATACGCGCTATAAGTTTGTCTAAACGTTCTTCACGCTGCGACCCACCAACCATTTCGCCCACGCCCGGGAACAACACATCCATAGCACGAACCGTTTTTCCGTCTTCGTTCATGCGCATATAAAACGCCTTTATTTCAGCTGGATAATCAAATAAAATTACGGGACTGCTAAAGTGTTTTTCAACCAAATAGCGCTCGTGTTCACTTTGTAAATCGGCACCCCAAGCATCAATAGGATACTTGAACTTCTTCTTTTTATTGGGTTTTGAATTTTGCAAAATAGTAATAGCTTCGGAGTAAGAAACCCGCATAAACTCATTTTGCGTAACAAACTGCAAACGCTCAATAAGCCCCATAGGACTGCGCTCAAGTTGTGGTTTTTTAGCTTCTTCTTGCGCGAAGCGTTGGTCTAAAAATGTCAAATCTTCTTCGCAATTCTCTAATACATACGCCAAAACCGACTTGATAAAATCCTCCGCCAAATCCATATTATCGTCCAAATCGTTAAAGGCAACTTCGGGTTCAATCATCCAAAATTCTGCCAAGTGTCGAGAAGTATTGGAGTTTTCGGCTCTAAACGTAGGGCCAAACGTATACACTTTACCCAATCCCATAGCATAGGTTTCGGCCTCCAATTGCCCCGAAACAGTCAAGTTGGTTTCCTTGCCAAAAAAGTCGGGCTCGTCTGTATTTTGGCTTGGGTCTTTTGTAGTTACACGAAACATTTCGCCAGCTCCTTCGGCATCGCTACCAGTAATTATAGGCGTATGCACTTGATAAAAACCATTTTGTGTAAAGTACTGATGTACGGCAAACGATAACGCAGCACGCACACGCATAACGGCAGCAAAGGTGTTGGTACGAACACGCAAATGCGCTTTTTCGCGTAAAAACTCCAACGAGTGTTTTTTTGGCTGAATAGGATATTCATCGGGATTTGAACCACCTAAAATAGTTACCGAGTCGGCTTGAACTTCAAACTGCTGACCTTTGCCTTGACTTTCTACAAGTGTCCCTGAAATTTCTAATGCAGCTCCTGTATTTATTTCAGCAAGCACCTCTTCGGACATTTGCTCAAAATCTACGACACATTGCAGGTTTGCCAAACACGATCCGTCGTTAAGTGCAATAAATCGGTTGGCACGAAAAGTCCGCACCCAACCGCGAACGATAACTTTTTGACCTTTTTGTTCTCCAGAAAAAAGTTGACGAATGTCCATAAAGAGTTTAAATTAACAGTAGCAAATATAGCGGAATTATTCTGCTTCGTTCTCGGGCAAAATCTTAAATTTTGGCTCTTTGAGCGTGCGCTTGTTGGCAATTTGCTTTTCCAGCGAAAGCAACAAAGAAGGCAATAAAATCAGGTTGGCAAGCATGGCAAAAAGTAAGGTTGCCGACACCAAACCACCAAGGGCTACGGTTCCACCATAGCTTGAAATCATAAACACCGAAAAGCCAAAAAACAACACAATAGACGTGTAGAACATGCTCACGCCCGTTTCGCGAAGTGCTGCATACACCGATTTTTTAACGTTCCATTTTGTGGCCTGTAATTCTTGACGGTATTTCACCAAGTAGTGAATGGTGTCATCTACAGAAATTCCAAAAGCAACGCTAAACACCAGTATGGTTGACGGTTTTATGGCAATACCCAAAAAGCCCATCATACCCGCAGTAAGAATAAGCGGAATTACATTTGGCAATAGAGAAATAAGAATCATACGGAACGAACGGAACATGTACGCCATAAATAATGCAATAAGCAAAATGGCAAGACTGAGCGATACGACCAAATTACGTACCAAAAAGCGCGTTCCTTTAAGGTATCCCAAGGCTTTTCCTGTCATGGAAACCGCAAAACGGTCAGCGGGAAAATACTTATCAATGCTTTTTTGTATTTGTTGCTCAATGGCTTCCATACGTTCGGTACTTACATCTTGAAGCATGACAGTAATTCGGGCAAATTGGCCTGTGTCGTCTACCAATCGTGTTAAAAAACTTGCTTCGTTGCCCAAGTTTTTGGCGTGTGCTCGAATAAAGTTATTTTCTTGATTTGTGGGCAGCTGGAAATATTTTGGATTTCCGTTATAGAATGCTTGCTTTAAGTATTTTGCTACGGCAACGGCTGAAACGGGATTGGACAATTCTGGAATTTCACGCAAATCATTTTCAAGCCTATTCATACGACTTAATGTTGATAGGCGAGTTGCACCGTTTTTACGTTTGGTGTCTACCATAATTTCAATGGGCATAACTCCTTTGAAGTGCGTTTCAAAAAAACGAATGTCTTTATAAAAACTCGCTTTTTTGGGCATGTCATCCACAATGGTTCCCGAAAGGCGAATTTCATACATCCCAACAATACTAAGCATCAGTGCAATAACTGAAATAAAATATACCGCAACACGGTGCTGCTTAACCATGCGTTCCATCCAAGCTACAAAGCCCGACATCCACTTTCTGTTCAGGTGTTCCAAGTGTTTTTTGTTCGGAATTGGCATAAAGCTGTAAATGATGGGAATCATGAGCAGCGACAACACGAAGATCATCATAATATTAATCGAAGCCACTACACCAAATTCACGTAACAGCGTACTGTTGGTAAGCATAAACGTGGCAAAACCACAAGCAGTGGTCATATTGGTCATGAGGGTGGCGTTTCCAATTTTTGAAATAACCCGTTGTAACGACCGTGCTTGATTGCCGTGTTTTTTGATTTCGTTTTGGTATTTATTGATAAGAAAAATACAATTGGGCACACCAATTACAATAATGATAGGCGGAATAAGTGCTGTAAGAACGGTAATTTCATAACCCAATAAACCTATGATGCCAAAGGCCCACATCACCCCAATAACTACAATGGACATGGAAATTAAAGTTGCCCGATATGACCTAAAAAAGAAAAAGAATATAAGCGTTGTAACTAACGTTGCTACTACAACAAACAATCCAATTTCATCTAAAATCATTTTGGCGTTTAAGGTGCGGATATAAGGCATTCCAGATACGCGCACATCAAGCTTAGTTTGTGCTTCAAAGGCTTCTATTTTTGGAATCAAAACATGATCTACAAAGGCTTGTCGTTCGCCGCTATTCACCACTTCTGGACGCAAGTAAATTCCTGTTTGTACTACACCCGTTTCTTTGTTGAACAGCAATTCGTTGTAAAGCGGTTGTTGCTGAAACAACCATTTTTTTAATGCCGCGGATTCCTCTTTCGTTTTTGGCTGTTGATAGGGGATTGGCGCCGCTTCAAACACCCTTTTTTTGGTATTTCGTTTGAGTTGGGTTAATTCACTAATTCCAACTACATAAGCAATACTTGGCGATGCTGCTAAACTATCGCCAAGCCTTTTCCACGCATCTAGTTTTTCTGGAGTAAAAAATTGCTTGTCTTGAACTGCAATGACCACCATATTTCCTTCCTCACCAAAACGGTCTAAAAAGCTTTCGTAAAAGGTGTTAAATGGATGATTATCGGGTAGAAGATTTGCCTCGGTAAAACTAAACCGAATGTTTCCCCACTGCGTAGAAAGGAAAAAAGTAGCAGCAACAATAGCTGCTAAAAGCAAAATACGGTTACGGAGGATAAGCCGTGCCACGCTTCCCCAGAAGCGTGTATTTATCCATTTTATCATAGCAATCTTCTATTCATGTCCGTTTATACGGTCATGATTTCTTTTTCTTTCACCACATATTTTTCATCTATAGTGGCAATGTATTTGTCGGTCTTATCCTGCACATCGACCTCAGCATTTTTGAGTTCGTCTTCAGAGAGTTCCAGTTTTTTAAGCTCCGTATTGGCATCTTTTCGGGCATTACGTATCCCAACTTTGGCGTGCTCGGCTTCTGCCTTGGCTTGTTTTACCAGTTCGCGGCGGCGTTCTTCGGTTAGTGGTGGAATGCTGATGATGATTGACTCACCATTGTTCATGGGATTTAAGCCCAAATTGGCAACCATGATGGCTTTTTCAATCTCAGGAATTAGAGTTTTTTCCCATGGTTGTACTGATAAGGTTTGCGCATCAGGAGTGTTTACATTGGCCACTTGACTTAGGGGTGTCTGTGCGCCGTAATAATCAACTTTCACAGAAGAAAGCATCACAGGGTTTGCCTTTCCTGCACGGATATTAATAAAAGATTTGTCAAGATGCTCAATTGCCTTGTCCATGGCTTCCTCGGCTGTTTCGAGGACAAAAGTTAGTTCTTCCATAGCTTATAAATTTACCAATGTTCCGATGGGTTCGCCCATCACAACTTTTTTCAAATTACCGGGTTTATTCATGTCAAATACAATAATGGGTAGTTCGTTTTCTTGGCTTAGTGTAAACGCGGTCATATCCATGACTTTTAGTCCCTTACTGAGTACGTCACTGAAAGAGATGTTATCAAATTTTTGTGCTGATTTGTCTTTTTCTGGATCAGCGGTATAAATTCCATCTACGCGAGTTCCTTTCAGGATCACATCTGCGCTCACTTCAATAGCACGAAGTACGGCTGCAGAGTCTGTTGTAAAAAACGGATTTCCAGTTCCAGCACCAAAAATGACCACACGCCCTTTTTCCAAATGGCGCACCGCGCGACGTTTAATATACGGTTCTGCAATGGCTTCAATTTTTAACGCGGTTTGTAATCGAGAAGGCACTTCGGCGTCTTCCAATGCACTTTGCAATGCTAAGCCATTAATACATGTAGCCAACATGCCCATATAATCACCTTGTACGCGATCCATACCGTTACTTGCTGCTGCAACGCCACGAAATATATTTCCACCGCCAATAACCACAGCTACTTCTACTCCCAATCCTACAATTTCCTTGATGTCTTGCGCATACTCGGCAAGTCGTTTGGGATCAATACCGTGTGTGCGATCACCCATAAGCGCCTCGCCGCTTAGTTTTAGAAGTATTCGTTTGTATTGCATGAAGTAAGTTTATGCAAATATAGCAAGTTCGTGGGGATAGATTTTATTAAGTTCTAAAAACAAAAAAACCTCCATGTTGGAGGTCTTTTTTAACATTTTTAATAAATCAAGAATGGATTAACCCAACGCTAAGCGCTTAAATCCTGTAACTGTCAAGTCTGGGTTTACAGACTTCACGTAAGCAGCAACGCTTTGCTTACTGTCTTTGATAAAGTCTTGATTTACAAGTGTATTGTCTTTAAAAAAGCGTTTGATTTTTCCTTTAGCAATGTTGTCTAACATGGCTTCAGGCTTGCCTTCTGCACGTAATTGGTATTTGGCAATCTCAATCTCTTTTTCAATAACCGCAGCATCAACACCTTCTTCGTTTAGCGCGATAGGGTTCATGGCAGCAGCTTGCATGGCAACGTTTTTGGCAGCTTCGGCAGCACCTTCAACAGAGGCAGATAAACTTACAAGCGTAGCAATTTTATTTCCAGCATGGATATACGACCCAACAAATGGTGCATCAAGACGTTCAAAACCTCCGATTTCAATTTTCTCACCAATCACACCTGTTTGCTCTGTAAGTTTGTCAGCAACCGTAAGGTCGCCTTCAAAAGTAGCCGCTAAAAAGGCATCTTTAGAATCGTGAGCCAATGCAATATCAGCAAGTTTGTTGGCAAGTGCCACATAGCTATCATTCTTAGCAACGAAATCTGTTTCGCAGTTTATGGAAACAACAACACCAGCACTGGCGTCATCGTTTACACGAGCAATAACGGCTCCTTCAGACGAATCGCGATCGGCACGGTTTGCCGCCACTTTTTGTCCTTTTTTACGGAGTAATTCAATAGCAGCGTCGAAGTTACCTTCGGCTTCTACTAAAGCTTTTTTACAATCCATCATTCCTGCACCCGTAGCTTGGCGCAATTTGTTTACTTCAGCAGCAGTAATTTTTGACATAGCGTTTTTGTTTAGTTGTCTTCTGTTGGTTCTTCTGGTTCTACTTCAGAAGTTTTTTCTTCTTCGGTTGTTTCGGCAGGTTTATCTTCCGTTGTGGTAGCCTCAGCCACTTCTTCGTTAGCTTCGACCACTTCCTCAGCAGCTTCTTCAATAACTTCCTTAGCAGTTGGCTCAGCTGCGGCTGCTTCTTCAACAACTTCAGCAACTTTAGGTTCAGCAACTACTTCACCTTCAGTAGCAGCAGCATCTGCTTCTACTTTATCTTGCTTGCGCTCATGCAACCCTTCTGCAACAGCATCGGTTACGAGCGTCATAATTTTTTCAATAGACTTTGATGCATCGTCATTGGCAGGAATTACATAATCCACTTCTCGCGGATCAGCATTGGTATCCACCATAGCAAAAATGGGGATATTCAATTTTTGTGCTTCCTTAACGGCAATGTGCTCACGACGAATATCTACGATGAAAAGCGCGCCTGGAAGGCGAGTCATGTCTGAAATAGAACCTAAGTTCTTTTCAAGTTTTGCACGTAAACGATCGACTTGTAATTTTTCCTTTTTAGATAAGGTATTGAATGTACCATCGGCTTTCATTTTATCAATGGCTGCCATTTTTTTCACCGCCTTTCGGATGGTTACAAAGTTGGTAAGCATACCTCCTGGCCAACGCTCAGTAATGTAAGGCATGTTTATATTAGCTACTTTTTCAGAAACGATATCTTTTGCTTGCTTTTTTGTAGCAACAAACAAAATTTTACGTCCCGAAGCAGCAATTTTCTTTAGCGCTTCGTTCGCTTCTTCGATTTTAGCAACCGATTTGTATAGGTTGATGATGTGAATCCCATTGCGCTCCATGTAGATATATGGCGCCATGTTTGGATTCCACTTGCGGGTAAGGTGACCAAAATGCACTCCGGCATCTAATAAGTCTTTAACTTCTATTTTTGACATTTTTGTTGATAGTTTACGTTCCCTGATTAGCAATACTTAAGTGGCGATGTCTCGGCCTTAAGTATTTAGATGCTAAACTAATGGCAACAAATTAATGGTATTTAAATGAACTTGATGTTGCGCTTGCGCAACGATAAGGTTAACGTTTCGAGAATTGGAATTTTTTTCGTGCCTTCTTTTGACCGAACTTTTTACGCTCCACCATTCTTGGGTCACGTGTAAGTAGTCCTTCTGGCTTAAGTACCAAACGGTGCTCTTCGTCAATGGCACAAAGTGCTCTTGATATTGCAAGGCGTACCGCCTCAGCTTGTCCGTTAGGGCCTCCGCCTACAACGGTTGCAGACAAGTTGTACTGTCCTGCTGTTTCTGTCAAGGCAAAGGGTTGGTTTATTTTATATTGTAGTGTGGCAGGTGCAAAATATACAGCTAATGGCTTTTTATTTACTGTTATTTCACCTTTACCTTCAGTAAGGTAAACACGCGCGACGGCTGTTTTGCGGCGACCAATTTTGTGGATGGTTTCCATATTAGTTTAACTCGTTGATGTTTAATTCGGTAGGTTGCTGTCCGTCGTGCGTATGTGCTGTACCAGCAAATACATATAAGTTACGGAACAATTCAGCACCTAATTTATTTTTAGGAAGCATGCCCTTAACTGCCTTTTCTACAACGCGAGTTGGGTCTTTTTCAAACACTTCAGTGGCAGTCAAACTACGCTGACCACCAGGATAGCCCGTGTGGCGGATGTATGTTTTTTCTGTCCATTTGTTGCCGGTAAGTTTGATTTTATCGGCATTAATTACAATAACGTTGTCGCCACAGTCCACGTGAGGCGTGAAGCTAGGCTTGTATTTGCCACGCAACAGCTTGGCTACTTTTGATGAAAAACGACCTAATATTTGGTCGGCGGCATCAACTACAACCCACTGTTTATCAGCGTTTTGCTTGTTGATTGATACGGTTTTATAACTTAATGAGTCCACTGTGTACGTTTTTGCTCGTTATTCCGCTACAGAAATGACCTCTGTTTGGCGGGCTGCAAATGTACAAACTATCCCCAATAATGCAAACGCTAATTTTAGATTTGTTTTATTGAGGTTAATGCGCCTCCAGCCAGTTCTGCCCAATGCCAATATCTACCGTTAGCGGTACGTGCAATGTGTAGGCGTTTTCCATCTCTGTTTTTACAAGTTGCGTTAGGGCCTCTAATTCCGATTTTGGACATTCAAAAACCAACTCATCGTGTACTTGTAGTAGCATTTGTGCGTTGAATTGTTGTTCTCGCATCTTGTCGTATATACGTAGCATGGCAATTTTGATAATATCGGCAGCACTTCCTTGAATAGGCGCATTGATCGCGTTGCGCTCTGCAGCACCACGCACGATCGCATTCCTGGAATTGATGTCTTTTAAATACCTGCGTCTTCCCAAAACCGTGGCAACATAGCCTTGCTCACGGGCAAAATCAACTTGAGCACTCATATACGACTTCAGTTTAGGATAACTTTCATAGTACATATCTATGAGTTCCTTGGATTCGGAACGCGAAAGTGTGGTTTGGTTGCTTAACCCAAAGGCAGATACACCGTATATAATACCAAAATTGACCGTTTTGGCTTGGCTTCGTTGTTCACGACTTACTTCTTCCAGTGGAACTCCAAATACTTTTGCTGCGGTGGCCGCATGAATATCTTCGTTGTTATTAAATGCCGCTACCATACTGGGATCCTCGCTAAGCGAAGCAATTATGCGTAGTTCAATTTGAGAATAATCCGCAGCCATAAGCACATGCTGATCGTCTTTGGCAATAAATGCTTTACGGACTTGTTGTCCTCGCGGCGTACGAATAGGAATATTCTGTAAGTTTGGGTGATTACTACTTAGCCTTCCTGTTGCTGCAACAGCCTGATTATAAACGGTATGCACACGATTTGAATGTGCGTTTACGTCTTCCGGCAATGCCGAAACATAGGTGTTGTTGAGTTTTTGTACACTACGCCATTCCAAAATATCAGCAACAATAGGATGATTTTTAGCAAGGGTAGATAGCACATCTTCTGCGGTGGAGTATTGTCCTGTTTTGGTTTTTTTGGGCTTATCTACCAATTTAAGCTTGTCAAATAATACAGGCCCTAATTGTTTTGGCGATGCTAAATTGAAAGTTTCACCAGCCTGATCAAAAATGCGTTCCGCCAATTGTTGTGCTTCTTGCCCTAATTCAGTTCCCATTCTATTCAGGTAGGGCACATCTAACGAAATCCCTGCCAATTCCATAGCTGCCAAAACCCGCACAAGTGGTAACTCTACGTCATGCAGCAAATCGCGTTGTTCGTTTTTTCCCAACTCCTGTTCAAAGTGTTCTTTGAGTTGCCAGGTGATATCGGCGTCTTCTGCGGCATATTCGGTTTGTTGGTCTACTGGTACATGGCGCATCGACCCTTGATTTTTTCCTTTTTTACCAATCAGATCCGAAATGGGTTTTGGACGATACCCCAAATAAGTTTCGGCAAGTACGTCCATATTATGACGCATATCGGGATTGATGATATAATGCGCCAACATGGTATCAAAAAGTGGTCCTTTAACGGCAATGCCGTGTTGGTGCATCACTTTAATATCATACTTAAGATTTTGTCCAACTTTTTCAATGGATTCGCTTGTGAAAAAAGGAGCTAAATCGTTTAGGATTTCTTGGCGTTCGGCTTCATTTTCAGGAACAGGAACGTAATAGCCTGTGCCTTTTTTCCAGCTAAAGGCAATGCCTACAAGCGAAGCACTTATGGCATCTAAACCTGTGGTTTCGGTATCAAAGCAAATGCTTTTTTGGCGCATCATGGTTGCCACCAAAAGGCTGCGTTCTATTGGGGTTTGCACGCATTGATAATGATGTGGTGTGTTTTCAAGCGATTTAAACTCTGAGGCAGATTCTTCTTGCCCACTTCCGGGCTGATGGAACAAATCAAACGCAACAGGAGCCGCTTCGGGCGCAGTTGGTTCAGGTTGTGGAGGCGCTTCGTTGGGCGCAAAAACCTTTATAAAAGTTTCGCTTAGGCGTCTGAATTCCAATTCTTGAAAAAGCTCTTTCACTTCAGGAATATTAGGCTGACTTAGTTGGTAACTCGCGGCATCAAATTGCACGGGGACATCCAATAAAATACGCGCTAGTTTTTTTGAAAGCAGCCCCAATTCTTTGTTGGCTTCAATCTTTTCCTTCATTTTACCTTTTAACTCATGCGTGTTCTCAAGAAGTGCTTCCATGCTTCCATATTCTGCTAAGAATTTTTTTGCAGTTTTGTCACCAACACCAGGAAGTCCAGGAATATTATCCACTGCGTCGCCCATCATACCCAAATAGTCAATGACTTGTTCAGGATGTTTTATTTCAAATTTTTCTTGTACTTCAGGAACCCCCCAAATTTCAATACCATTGCCCATGCGCGCAGGGCGATACATAAAAATATTATCCGAAACCAATTGAGCAAAATCTTTGTCTGGCGTGACCATATACACTTGGAAATCCTCTTTCTCTGCTTGCTTGGCAAGGGTGCCAATAATATCATCTGCTTCAAATCCTTCTAACTCAATTACGGGGATATGCAGCGCTTTGAGTAAGTTTTGGATGTAGGGAACCGCAATTTTTATGGCTTCAGGAGTTTCAGAACGATTGGCTTTGTAGTCGGGGAACATATCGTTACGTACTTGCGATCCACCTTTGTCAAATGCCACAGCAAGATAATCCGGTCGTTCGCGCTTTATTACATCAAAAAGCGAATTGGTAAACCCTAAAATGGCACTGGTATCCATGCCTTTGGAATTGATACGTGGATTTTTGATGAATGCATAGTAGCCACGAAAAATAAGCGCGTATGCGTCTAAAAGAAAAAGGCGGTTTTGATTGGCCATGGTAGAATTGCTGTCCGGTATGTTTCAAAAATAGAATTAAATTTATAAAGATATGTTGCTTTGAAAAGATTCCTTTTACTTTTGTGCGCATGTGGCGTTATATTCTTTTTATTTCTTGCTTTTTTTTAATCTCTTGGTATGCTTTTCAGGCCATACGAACACAAACTTCTTTTAAGTGGGTTTTGGTGTTGTATTGGGTAGTATGTTTGGCAGTAATCTTAAATTTTATTGTTCAATTTAGGTTGTCAATTGATCAAGATAGCGACGTAGCTAAGTTTTTTTCTTTTGGTTATTTACTAATCGTACTTATTGTTCAACTTATTTTAATTGTCTTTTTAGCCGCAGAAGATATATATCGTGTTTTACGTGCGTTAATTCATTTTGTATTTCCTTCACCTTCAGAAACATGGGTTGGTCGGAGGGAATTTATTAGCAAAATGGCCCTTGGATTAGCAGCCATTCCCTTTGCAGGACTACTTTATGGAGTGTTTAAGGGTCGTTATAATTATAAAGTTCTGCATCACACCATAGTGCTTGACAACTTACCAGACGCTTTTGAAGGGTATACTTTAACACAAATTTCCGACTTTCATTGTGGTAGTTTTGATCGGTATGACAAAGTGAAATACGGCATCGATTTAATTAATGCACAAGCCTCCGATGTCATTTTTTTTACTGGAGATATGGTAAACAACAAGGCCACAGAGCTAAACAAATGGGCTGAATTGTTCTCTTCCCTAACGGCCAAAGACGGGGTTTTTTCCGTGTTGGGAAATCACGACTACGGCGATTATGTTTCTTGGGAAACTAAAGAAAACAAAGCGGAGAACTTGGCAAGACTTATTCGTCTTCAAAAACAGATTGGCTTTCAGGTATTACGCAACGAACACGCCACCATTCAGCGTGGTGGTGCTCAACTTGATGTGATTGGCGTTGAGAATTGGGGGAAAGGTGGATTTAAAAAAGCTGGAGATTTAGACAAGGCACTATCTAAAACTTCCCCAAATAGCTTTAAAATTCTGTTGAGTCACGACCCATCACATTGGGAAATGATTGTTCGGGATCACCCAACGCATATTCCGCTTACGCTTAGTGGGCATACGCACGGAATGCAGTTTGGCATCGACATTCCGGGTTGGATAAAATGGAGTCCTGCAAAGTGGCGCTATCCCTATTGGTCTGGTCTATATAAAGAAAAAGAACAGCACCTCTACGTCAACCGTGGGTTTGGTTATTTGGCCTATCCAGGTAGGCTTGGTATGTGGCCCGAAATAACAGTAATAACGTTAAGAAAAGCCACGTAACTCATTATTTGTCTAAATAATGTATTTTTGCTGTAGACTATATTACTACAAAATTAGTATGCTATGTCAAAATTTGGTGACTTAATTGATGCAAATATTCCGATTCTGTTAAGTTTTTATACAGATTGGAATGATCCTTCTGCGCAAATGCACCCTGTGCTACGAGATGTGGCTGCCGCCATGGGCGATACAGGGAAAGTGGTGAAAATAGATGTGGATAAAAATCCAAAGTTAGCTGAAGCGCTTCGCATAAAAGGGCTACCAACACTGATGATTTACAAATCGGGCGAAATGGTGTGGCGTCAAAGTGGTGAGCAAGATGCCAATACGCTTATCGGTCTTATGAAAGACTTTATTTAGTCTGCCGTATAAGGTGCAATAGCTTTTCTAAAAGTAGCATTAGCTTCAGATACACGTTCTAAGTTCGGCTCTAAGCCTTGATAGTTCTCCAACAAATTTTGATACCCGCTGATTTCTATCGCAATACTTTCCTTGTAATACTGCAACTCCTCGTTAGGAACTTGGCTAAATAAAGCCAATCGGTTTTGATAAACTTGGGCAATAGCGTCGTATAACTTACGTCCCGATTCGGGCATCTTAGCGTCATACAACACGGAAATATAAGACGCCATAGGGGCATAATAGTCATACGCAGAATATAATGGTGCAAACCGCCGTGTATTTTCAATAAAGTCTGTGATAAGTGTACTAGCCGCCGCAGTGTCATTGCTATCAACAGCTAAATCAATAAGTGCTCGGTAGCGTTCTACTTCAACCAAAATCGTTTCGGCATACAATTGCTGGTCGGATGTATTAAAAGATTCATAATACGCTAGTTTTTCAGCAAATTTTGTAGCAAGCTGCGCGGCAAGTGCTCCACCTTTATCCGCATTACCTGCGCTATAGTACGTAGCTGCTATTGGCGTTAGTAAACTGTAATATCCAAAATAATCTAAGGGCATTTTTTCCATGGCTAAATCCAATATCTCAACAGCTTTTTCAGGCTGATTTTCATTGACAAGCTGCGCTGCTAACCGAGCCATATTACTACGGAACGAAATGCTGTTTTTTCGGGTTTCAGGGTCGTGATAAATATCTGGACTGTTCGCATTTCCCCAATCCCATTTCCTAACGATGTTATACATACGCTCCGAATCTATACGTCCCATTTGATACGGGTTTTGCGGATTTTCAGGAGTTTTGATTGGGACGAGTTTGTACACCAACCCATCGAGCTGGAGGTATTCTTTCATCCAAATATATTCCTCGTCTTCGTAGCTACCACCCGTAAAATAAATAGGACGTTTCCAATCGTTATTCCGCAGAATATCCAACATCATAATTCTATTTTTATACAACCCCGATGTAGGTAAATCGATATCGATATAATCTACAATAAGGTCGGCATCTTCAGGCTTTACCACCCCGCTTTTAAGGGCGTTTTCTTTGTTTACAGGCACCCTGATTTTATTGGTGGGATAATACACCAAGTTCTGAGTTCCCTCTGGAATTTGATTTAAATCTACTTCGTATTGTTGCAACAAATGCTTGTAGCGTGTACGAGGATTGTCACTCGCCACCCAATCCATAAAATCATCTAAGTTCCAACGAACCGAGTCAATAATAGCTTCAAATTTGATGTAATCACGCGTGCCGTATGCATATTGTTTGTGTATGAGTTGCGAAGGAATTGGTGCGCTTTCGTATGTTTTCCGCTTGAGTTGATCAATGTACCAATCCGTAGCTAAAAGTTGGGTGTTAATGCTTCGCACATCGGTGCGATAGCCTTCAATTTCTTGTGCATACCATAGGGCAAAAGTGTCGTTATCGCCAATAGTAAAAATCATGGCGTCTTTATCTTCATCAATAGAATCTAGGTAGGCTTTTGCGGTAGATTGTGCCGTGAAGCGGTTGGATCGATCGTGATCGTCCCAATTTTGTGAGCCCATTAGCACAGGCACGGCAAGCAAGCAAAGTGCTATGGAAAGTGGAGCTGCCACACGCAACGATACATATTTTTTCAGCGATTCAGCAAGGGCAACCACGCCAATCCCAATACACATGGCAAACACATAAAACGACCCAACGAGTGCATAATCGCGCTCACGCGGTTCAAATACTCTCTCGTTGAGGTATACTTTAAGGGCTAAACCTGTAAAGAGGAAAAACACCAACAATACCCAAAATCGTTTTTTGTCTTGCTGATATAAAAACAACGCGCCGAGTACTCCTAAAAACAAGGGCAACATATAATAGGTGTTGCGGCCTTTATTGTTTTTTGCATCATTATAAAGATTTTTTTGAGGACCTAAACGGAAGCTGTCTAACCAAGAAATTCCACTAATCCAATTGCCATCGAAAGGATCTAATTTTCCTTGTTCATCGTTTTGTCTTCCTGCAAAATTCCACATAAAATAGCGGAAATACATATAGTTTATTTGGAAGGTAAACAGGTAGTTTAGGTTGTCAATTAGACTTGGTTTATCAATGTCTAAATACGATCCAAATCGTTGTAAAAACTGATGGTAGCCTTTGGCATCTACCTCGCCATTATTGACACGAGAAATAAAATCGTTAATGGCATCTATAAGTTGCGTTTGGGAACGGTATTCAGCTTTGATATCAAAATCTGGTGCACCAAAGTAGGTGATGTAATTTACCGCATTGCCAGAGCTCCACATACGAGGCAACACTCCTGTGTGCTTGCTGTTGGCGCTTATGCGTGCGTCTTTCCATGCATTTACTACCTCATAGCGTCCTTTTTTTAGGTCTTTTTCATATTTGGGTTTGTCGTCTTTATACGGATTGTTTTCATCTTGCCCTGCATACATATCGGTGTACATGGGCCCATAGAACAAGTGCGTTTCTGGGTATTGTTCGAGGTTGTAGTAAGCTAATAATGCACGTGCATCTGTGGGTGCATTTTCGTTGATAACCGTATTGGCATTGGCACGTATAGGTAACATAATCCAAGACGAAAAGCCAATCAAAATAAATACGATACACCACAAACCGGTATTGGCTTGTACCCATTTTTTTTGTTGTGTAAAACGCAACCCCCAAATAAAAAATGCCAAAATAGACAGTCCCGCGATAATAGTTCCTGAATTAAAGGGCAGCCCAAAACTATTCACGAAAAACACTTCAGCATTACCAAAATATGCCAAGGTTAGTGGCAGTAGCAATTTAAAGATAAAAAGCAATACCGCTACTGAGACAACATTTGCCACTACAAACGATTTCCATGAAAATGAATAGTGCTTAAAATAGTACAACATGCCAATGGCAGGTACAGTAAGCAGTCCCATAAAATGTACTCCAAACGACAACCCGATTAAAAAAGCAATAAGCACCAGCCAGCGATCGCCACGTGGTTTGAGCATATCTTCTTGCCAGCGTAATCCGAGCCAAAACATCGCAGAAGTTATTAGCATCGCCATGGCGTATACTTCAGCTTCTACGGCATTATACCAAAAACTATCTGAAAACGTGTAGCTAAGCGCACCCACAACACCAGCGCCCAACACCAAAACAGCCTGAGCTCCCGTTGGTTTTAGTTCTTTAATAATAAATCTTGTAATGATTCGCGTAAGCGACCAAAACAGAAATAAAATGGTAAAGGCACTTGCCAGTACCGACATCATATTTACCCAAAATGCCACACGCTCCGGACTACTAGCAAAAGAGGAGAAAAATGCGCCCATCATTTGAAATAGTGGTGCGCCAGGCGGATGTCCAACCTGTAGTTTGGCAGATGTAGCAATGTATTCGCTACAATCCCAATAGCTTGCTGTAGGCTCTACGGTAAGGTAGTAAGTTACTAAGGCGACACAGAAAACAAACCAACCCGTGAGGGTGTTTCCTTTAGAGTAGTTCATAGAATTTCTAAAGCCACTAAAGTACAATATATTAGAAAACCACAAACAAGATTGCCTAAACTATTGGTGCAACAAAAAGTTTGTTTATTTTTGCAACCGCATTGGCCTATGGTGTAACTGGCAACACGCCTGCCTGCCGGCAGGCAGGTCTGATTCAAAATCAGACTTTTCCGGCAGAAGTGTAGCTTCTACTTTTAAACGGAGCTTGATATATTGGCCTATGGTGTAACTGGCAACACGTCTGATTTTGGTTCAGAAGAGTCTAGGTTCGAGCCCTAGTAGGCCAACAAAAAACCCGCTCTAAATAGAGTGGGTTTTTTTATTCGAACAAAAATCGCAACGGAATATCCAGTCTTTTGTTCCAATCGTTTTCGGTGTGTTCAGCACCATCAAATATCTCAGATTTCCAAATAAGCCCATCAATTTTTGCTGCGTCAATAATGCTGTCAATGCTATTTTGCCCTAATTCATAAAGGCTATCGAGGGTTTTGGTGCCACGGTCTAAATATAATTTTTTACCACGCAAGGCTTGACTATTATCACTAAGATATGAGGCAATGGTTTCTGGAAACGGATTGTCTTCTACATAAAATACCACAGGCC
This sequence comes from Bacteroidota bacterium, assembly GCA_949528465.1. Lineage (GTDB taxonomy): Bacteria > Bacteroidota > Bacteroidia > Flavobacteriales > Flavobacteriaceae > UBA7446. The sequence goes on from CATIMP010000061.1 coordinate 26,554, forward strand.
AATGTGTTGACAAACAAGCAGCACCGCCAAAAACTTCGGGATATTCCAGCAAGGCATACAAGGAGATTAATCCGCCCATACTGCTTCCAGCAATAAAGCTGTTGGCCACATCCGATTTAGTATTAAAGGTGGCGTCTATATGCGGTTTGAGCTCTTCAACAAGGAATTTTAAATAGGCGTCTGCGTTTGGCTTTTCGGTAAAAAGTTTTTGTTCGCCACTCATTGTAAAGCGCAAGATGGAGTCTAGCTTTGGCGTAGCGTAATTATCTACTACTTTTTGTGGAACAAAATTCGCATGTCTTGCCGCTGCATTGTTCCAAATGCCCACCACTATGGGCAGTGGCTGTATGTCATTTTCCAAATTCGTTAACACTTC
>CATIMP010000062.1 GCA_949528465.1 Bacteroidota bacterium
AGGATAGATTCCAGTGGGAGGACACATATCACATAAGTAACGGATTTATGTCATTGGATACTTACGGAGAAAAAGGCGCTCAAGGAAATAGAGTTAGTTCGGCAAACGCATTCGCATCTTATGTAATGTATAAATATAAATTCAAAGGCCTCACTATAGCACCTGGTTTAAGATATGAGTCAATAACATTATCAAGAGACGATTATGGAAAAACGAACCCTTCAAGAAGCGCGAGCGAACTTTCGACCAGAGAAAATGAGGTGTCTGTATTTATTCCAGGTATTGGGTTAAATTATACTGTTAACAATAAGCTTTCATTCTTTGGTGGTATCCATAAAGGCTTTTCACCCCCTGGAAACGCTGTTGGACAAAAAGCAGAGGAGAGTATCAACCTGGAGGCAGGAGTCAGATTTTCTTACAAAAAGCTAAATGCTGAGATAATAGCTTATCGAAACGATTACAGTAATTTATTAGGTAACGATCTTGCGGCGAGTGGCGGTTCTGGGGAACTTGATCCATTTAACGCGGGTGAAGCATTAGTAAGCGGCTTAGAAGTGCTGTTGCAGTCGAATTTAATTGAAAATGAAAACATAACAATCCCGTTTTCATTGTCGTATACGTTAACAAATGCAGAATTTTTAACTGACTTTGGTAGTACTCAAGATATATGGGGTGAGGTAAGTAATGGAGATAGAATACCATATATTCCGCAACATTTGATAAACACTTCAGTTGGTTTTCAAACAAACAAATTTGAATTTAATTTGAACGCAAAATACAACGGGGAATTTGCTACTACTGCTAATGGAACTACTGAGATACCTTCGTATATTGTTCTTGACACGTCACTTGGGTACAAACTTAGCTCCAATATGACTTTAAGGGTAAAAGCTCAAAATCTTTTTGATGAGAACTATGCTGTTTCTAGAGCACCTGCAGGATTGCGACCTGGCCATCCATTTGGTGTGTATGCTGGGTTTGACTTCAAATTTTAAAAACAATATCCGCATAAAATTAACTTGAGGTTATAATGCCTAAAAGCAACGAACTTCCTAAGAAGATGTTTTGTATATTAGCATGCAACAATTTTTAATCCGTTGCCATGCAGCCGCTTCCTTCCAAAGTCAGTAGTTTAGGTCTTACATACGATGATGTATTACTCGTTCCTGCGTTTTCTGAAGTTCTTCCCAGAGATGTGTCTATTACATCAAAATTTTCTAGAAATATAACCCTTAACGTACCCATTGCATCTGCCGCCATGGATACGGTTACAGAAAGTCAAATGGCAATTGCCATGGCTCGTGAAGGTGGCATAGGAGTGTTACATAAAAACATGACTATTGCCGAGCAAGCAGATAAAGTGCAAAAGGTAAAGCGATCTGAATCTGGGATGATTATAGATCCCGTTACACTTCCCGTAACTGCACTTGTTGCCGATGCCAAAAAAATCATGCGCGAATATCGTATTGGGGGTATTCCTATTGTCGATGATTCGAGCGTGCTTATCGGAATTGTCACCAACCGTGATTTGCGCTTTGAAAAAAACGAAGGTAGGCCACTTATGGAAGTGATGACTTCTGAAAATTTAGTTACTGCATCTGAAGGGGTTTCTATGGCAGAAGCCGAAGAAGTACTTCAAGCGCATAAAATTGAAAAACTACCAGTTATAGACAAAGATAACAAGCTAATTGGCTTGATTACCTTTCGCGATATTACTCGTGTAGCCATTTCGCCACAAGCCAATAAAGATGCTTACGGGCGACTTCGTGTTGCCGCTGCCGTTGGCGTTACTTCCGATGTATTGGAACGCGTTGATGCTCTTGCCAAAGCAAGCGTTGACGCTGTAGTAATTGACACTGCACATGGTCACACAAAAGGTGTGGTTGACGTGCTTAAAAAAGTTAAAAAAGCACATCCAGATTTGGATGTTGTAGTAGGAAATATTGCTACGTCTGAGGCAGCTACTTATTTGTTAGAAGCAGGCGCAGACGGTATTAAAGTGGGTATTGGACCTGGCTCCATTTGTACCACGCGAATCATTGCTGGAGTTGGTTATCCCCAACTTTCGGCGGTTTTGGAAGTAGCTTCGGTACTTGCCAACACAGGTGTCCCACTAATTGCCGATGGTGGTGTGCGTTATACAGGCGATATTGTTAAAGCGATTGCCGCTGGAGCAGATTGTGTGATGTTAGGCTCCTTACTTGCTGGGACTAAAGAATCTCCAGGAGAAACGGTTATTTACGAGGGTAGAAAATTTAAAACTTACCGCGGTATGGGTTCAGTAGAGGCAATGAAAAAAGGAAGTAAAGACCGCTATTTCCAAGACGTTGAAGACGATATCAAAAAACTTGTTCCAGAAGGCATCGTTGGACGTGTACCTTACAAAGGTGAACTCAATGAAAGCATTCATCAATTTGTTGGAGGCTTACGTGCTGGAATGGGATACTGTGGCTCAAAAGATGTTTTGACACTACAACAAACGGCACGATTTGTGCAAATAACTGCATCAGGAATTAAAGAAAGCCACCCACATAATGTCCAAATTACGAAAGAAGCTCCAAATTACTCTCGCTAAATATGCGCATTGCTCTACTTTCTTTCTTAACGCTAATCACAACCTGCAGGTTAGATACGACAACCTCAGATGTGGCTGTTGCTCGTGTAAATGACCACTATTTATATGCATCTGAAATTGCAGCAAGCCTCGGTGATAAAATAGCCTCCGCGGATAGTGCTTTGATAGTCCAGAACTACATCAACACATGGGCAAAAGAGAAATTGCTGTTAGACAAAGCAGTTTTTAATTTAAACGCTACACAACAAGAAGAGTTAGAAGTGCTTATCAGACGGTACCGAAACGATTTATTCATTAAAACTTACCAGGAAGAATGGCTTAAAGCTCGTGTTGATACACTTATTTCAGATGCTGAAATTGAATCGTATTTTCAACAAAATAAGCAAAACTTCAGGTTGCACCAAGACCTTTTACGTGGGCGTTACATCGAGTTGCCCACAACTAATTTTAATAAATCGACTATAAAAAAAGCCCTTCGTAGGTTTAATGATGATGATAAAGTCTATTTGGATTCCATTTCATTACAGTTTAATGTTGCTTTTTTAAATGATTCTATATGGCTAAGACCGCAAACTTTTTTTGGTCGTATGAATCGCCCAACTCCAGACGCGCACAAGCGCTACTTAAAAAGTAATCGATTTTTTGAAATTGAAGATTCTTTAGACCTATATTTGGTTTTTGTTGAGGAGGTTAGGCGTCGTAATGAATTAGCACCTATTTCGCATGTGCGATCAACCTTAAAACAGATTATGCTAAACAAGCGTAAGCTTGATATGTTACGTCAGTTTGACCGCGATGTTTTAGACGAAGCTGTTAAAGAAAATATTTTTGAACAATATGATTAAAGTCTGCACTTTTTTTTGTTTATCGGTTAGTCTTTTTGTGCTAGCTCAACAACCTCAAGATTCTTCTAAAACAAGATTGAAGATAGACGGAGTTACCGCTGTTGTAGGGGACTATGTTATTTTGGATTCTGATGTTGATAAAGCTTATATCGATTTGGAGTCTCAAGGAGTTTCTGTAAAAGACATTACACGCTGTAGCTTACTTGGAAAATTGATGGAAGATAAGCTCTATGCGCACCATGCCGAACAAGATAGTATTGAAGTCAGTACGGATGATATTAATAATTATGTAGATCAGACTATCGATTATTTTGTGCAGCAATTAGGCGATATGAACAAAGTGCTGGAGTTCTACAAAAAGAAAGACGAGCAAAGCTTTAGAAACGAATTGTTTGAGGTGAATCGCATTCAACAGCTTTCGCAGCAAATGCAATCCAAAATTGTGGAAGATGTTGAGGTCACTCCAGATGAAGTAAAGTCGTTTTTTAGCGCCATTCCTAAAGAAGATTTACCCATTTTTGGGTCCGAACTTGAGATTGCTCAAATTGTAGTTGAACCCAAGGTATCGGAGGATGAAGAAAAACGCATTATAGAACAATTAGAAACCATGCGTAATGACGTGCTTGAAAACGGTTCTTCGTTCTCGTCAAAGGCTATTTTATATTCGCAAGACCCAGGTTCTCGCTCTCGTGGTGGTCGCTACACGCTAGACCGTAAACGCCCCCAAATGGTAAAGGAATTTAGAGAGCAAGCATACCGTTTACAAGAAGGCGAAATTTCACAGCCATTTAAAACAGATTTTGGCTGGCATATTGTAACAGTAGATAAAATTAGAGGGCGTCAAATAGATGTGCGTCATGTGTTGCTTACGCCAACGGTTTCAAATACTGCTTTGGGAGAAGCACAAAACGAATTAAAGCTTATCAAAAAGCGTATTGATGATGGGGAAATTACATTTGAAGCTGCTGCCAAAGAATTTTCTGATGATGATATCACGCGTGCTAACGGTGGGGTTTTGATTAATCCATCTACGGGAGATACTCGTTTTGAATTAACCAAGTTAGATCCGCAACTATACAATCAAATTTTAAAGTTGGAAGACAACGAAATTTCAATTCCTATCTTGGAAGAAGATCGATCAGGGAACAAGAAGTACAAAATTGTAATGGTTACGAATCGCTTTAATGAACACGTAGCCGACTATGCGCAAGACTATGTTCGCATCAAAGATTTGGCGTTAAAAGAAAAGCAATTAAAAGCTATTGAAAAGTGGATGATTGAGAAAATTTCCGATACTTATGTCAGTGTTAATCGCGACAATCAATCCTGTGATTTTGCAAACAATTGGTTGAAAAAATAAAAACCTCTTTCTTTACTTAGGCAATTCATTCCCAATTACTTAATTTTGAAAAAAAATTGTCATGGACGTAGCTAAAAAGTTACTTTCAATCCTGTTTTCTACACGCTTAACTTCCGTACTTTTCATCTTGTTCTCGGTTGCTATGGGCATTGGGACTTTTGTGGAAAGTGCTCATGACACAGCAACGGCACGCATTTGGATTTACAGTGCTTGGTGGTTTGAGGTAATGATGTTGTTTTTTGTGGTAAACTTTTTAGGAAATATAAATAGATACCGTTTATTACGTTGGGAAAAATGGCCACTTCTTTTGCTACACCTGTCATGGATATTAATCATTATTGGCGCAGGCATAACACGTTATATTGGCTATGAAGGGGTAATGCCCATTCGTGAAGGGGAAAGCACCAACGCTTTTCTTACAGAAAAAACATATTTGTCCATATTTATTGATGGGGAAATTGATGGTGAGCCACGGCGGAAATTACTTGAAAATGATGTGTTGTTTTCCGAAGCAGCAAACAATAATTTTGTTTGGCGTAGCGATTTTGATAATACCCCTTTTTCGATTAGCTACGTAGACTTTATCAAAGGCGCTGAAGAAGGCTTAGTCGAAGACCCAAGTGGGGACGTTTACCTAAAGATTGTAGAGGCTGGCGACGGTAACCGCCACGACCACTATCTTAAAATGGGAGAAGTGGCAAGTATTCATAATATTTTATTTGCTTTTAATTCTTTTACTGAGGGCGCAATTAACATCACACTTGAAAACGATAGTTATACGATTAACTCTGCCTTTGAAGGCTCATTTTTACGCATGGCCGATCAAAAGCAAGGCGTATTGACTCCAAATACGGACCAACCCTTACAGCTTAGATCTTTGTATAATACCGCAGGAATGCAGTTTGTTTTTCCAGATCCAGCAATACAAGGTACGTATCAAATTGTTCGTGCAGAAGATGCCGACAACGCCCCCCAAGATGCCTTAACGGTTTTAATTGAGGCGAATGGCGAACAACAGCAACTAAGCGTACTTGGCGCAAAAGGAGTAGCCAATGCACCTGTTCGAATGACGGTTGGTGGATTGGATTTTTGGGTGAAATACGGTTCTAAGGAATACGATTTGCCTTTTTCATTACGTCTAAACGATTTTATTGCGGAAAAATACCCCGGGACAGAAAAAAGTTACAGCAGTTTTATGAGTAAAGTTACTGTTCTAGATGACCCAACGTTTGACCATGATATTTATATGAATCATATACTCAAGCATAAGGGATATCGTTTTTTTCAAGCTTCTTTTGACCCAGATGAAAAGGGTACGGTATTGTCTGTAAATCACGATGCTTTGGGAACTGGCGTTACCTATGCGGGTTATTTTTTACTTTATATCGGTTTGATGGGGCTGTTGTTTTTTGGAAAAACACGCTTTAAGAAATTGGCTAAAATGCTAGAAGATATACGCCTTAAGAAAGCTGCATTAAGCTTGTTTTTTATTTTAGGTTTTGGTGCTGCTACTGCGCAAAACCACGACCACGATCTCCCGACGTTTTCTGCTGACTCTGTATTGCAAACAGATGCCATTGATGCACAACAAGCGGCAAAATTTGGTTCACTTATTATCCAAGATACAGGAGGGCGCATGAACCCCGCCAATACTTTTGCTTCCGAATTGGTGCGAAAAGTAAGTAAATCAGATCACTACAAAACATTGGATGCAAATCAAGTTTTGCTTTCCATGACACAAAACCCACTGTTGTGGTATCAAGTACCTTTTGTGTATTTAAAACGTGGAAACGATAGCTTACGCTCCTTAATTGGCGTGGATAAAAAAGCAAAATATGCTGCATTTGCTAACTTTTTTGATGCCTCTGGAAACTATAAGTTGGCACCTATGTTGGAAGGTGCATATAAGTCTGCCACTCCAAATCAATTTCAAAAAGATTTTATTGACACAGACCGAAAAGTAAACCTTCTTTTTTCTGCTTTAGAAGGAAAAATATTACGCATTTTCCCTGTGCCAAACGATGTAAATAACCGTTGGATTTCATTACCAGAAGTAGCCGAAACTAAACTTCAAGGAGTGGACTCGCTTTACGTTAATAATGTTATTCCACTTTATTTTTCTTCGCTAAGACAAGGAAAAGCTACACAAGATTACGCACAAGCTGACCAATTGCTTGAAAGCCTAAAAGGCTATCAGCAGAAGTATGGTGCAGCAGTTATGCCTTCGCAAAAACAAATTGAAGCCGAAATATTATACAATGAGTACGATATTTTTAAGCGCTTGTTTAGTTGGTATATGTATGCGGGGACATTGTTGTTTTTTATCCTTATTGCACAAATGCTTTACGATGTTCGTATACTTCGAGGCGTTGTTAATGCCTTCGTTGGTATCATTGCATTGCTATTTGTGTTACACACGGCAGGGTTGGCTGCGAGGTGGTATATTTCTGGTCACGCGCCATGGAGTGATGCCTACGAGTCCATGATTTACGTAGCTTGGGCAACTATGGGAATGGGGCTTGCTTTTGGTAGAAAATCGAACCTTACCATTGCTGCTACGGCATTTGTAGCTTCTATGGTTTTAATGATTGCGCATTGGAATTGGATGGATCCAGAAATTGCAAATCTTGTTCCCGTTTTAGATAGCTATTGGCTTATGATTCACGTGGCGGTTATTGTTGGGAGCTATGGGCCTTTTGCGTTAGGTATGATTTTAGGTGTCATTTCATTGCTTTTGATGCTTATTACCACAAAAAAATCTGCTGAAAAAATGCGTTTACACATAGCAGAGCTAACTGTGGTTAATGAATTGTCAATTACCGTGGGACTTATTATGCTGACTATTGGAAACTTTTTGGGCGGACAATGGGCTAATGAAAGTTGGGGTCGCTATTGGGGGTGGGATCCAAAAGAAACTTGGGCGCTGATAAGTATATTGATTTATGCTTTTGTATTACACATGCGCTTGGTGCCTGGACTTCGCGGAAAGTGGATTTACAGTTTGGCTTCTGTGGTAGCATTTGCAAGTATCATGATGACTTATTTTGGGGTGAATTTTTACCTAACAGGGTTACATTCCTACGCAAGTGGCGATAAAGTGATTACGCCAAATTTTGTGTATTATTCAATAGCTTTTGTGGCTGTATTGGGAGTCTTGTCTTATGGAAAAGCAAAAAAATACTTTTCGAAATAGTTTGCGTTGGTGGGCCTATTCCATTGGCGGTTTGGTGCTTATCGGTGCTGGACTTAGCGTACTTGGCGAAGCCATTATTGCTAAAAGCATGGGAAAGGCATGGTTTTTGGTTGGGACATTGGCATTGATATTAGTTAATTCTGGAATATGTTTGGTAGCTGGAGCGGTTATCCTTCGATTAAAAAAGTAGGGATTGTAGCACTTTTTTTTGGGAGCTTCCTTTTTGCGCAAGAGCAAAAAGGTGGAACTTCGCTGCCATTTCCCAATTCGCCAACGCCAAACTACGGCTTAATCCCTGAAGAAAAAGTAGAGGATTTCTCTTTTTTAGATAAACCTAAAGATGACAATCGTTCCATGTTGGGCAATAATGAAACATTTATTGATCCAGGAAAAAGGTATTTAACAAAACTTAAAAAGGAAGGCTCTATTTCAAAAGACACGTATTTGGGCGATGTATTTTTGGGTGATAAGGTTACGTTTTCAAAAAACGCACAAATTCTTTTGCGTGACTTTGGTCAAGAAGACGGTGACTATGTCAGTGTCCTTGTGAATGATGAAGAAGTGATTTCAAAGTTAATGCTCAAAAACCAGTTTTTCACACTTAAACTTCCTCTGAAAGAAGGGTTTAATAAAATTGAATTTCTTGCACTTAATCAAGGTAGGCTATATCCAAATACGGCTGAACTTCGTATGTACGACGACCTTGGAGCAGCTCTCGCTATTTACAACTGGAATCTTTCCACAGGCGCTAAGGCATCTATCATTCTTGTTAAAGAAGGGAAAAGATTACGCGCAGACTAAGGTACCCCGTTTAATTTTCTACTAACAGGCCAGCCAAAACCTTGAATCATTTTAAATTTTAAGAAAATGTCTCACTAAAAAGAGTGTGATAAATTATAATACAAACAAAGAACCGATTTACTTTGACAACACATCTCTTACTGAAGTTTCATCATCTTTAACATCTACGATTGACCCAAAATCTTTTTCTGTTATTTTTCTAAAGTCTGCCAAAGATTTATTGTTTTCATATTTAGCCATCAAAGCTTTGAGTTCACTTTTGAGCTCAACAACAACATCTGCATATTGAGGGTCTGCAATAATATTATTCATTTGTTCAGGGTCTTTTTCTAAATCATATAACTCCCACACGTCAATATTGTAGTAAAAATGCGCTAACGTATATTTTTGAGTTCTAATGCCATAGTGTGGTTGCACATGATGCCAGTAGGGAAATTCGTAGTAGTGGTAATACATCCCTTTTTGCCAATCTTTAGGTGTTTTTCCTTCCAAAAGCGGTTTAAAGCTTTTTCCTTGCATTTTTTGATCCGTTTCAATACCAGCCATATCTAATAAGGTAGGCGCAAAATCAATATTAGAGACGATATCTTCATTTACAGTACCGGGTTTTACGCCTTTGGGGTATTTCACCATAAAGGGCATTCGTAAGGATTCTTCATATATAAAACGCTTGTCAAAAAATCCGTGATCGCCCAAATAAAACCCTTGATCAGAAGTCAAAACAATGATTGTGTTCTCTGCTAAATTATTTTCATCTAAATATGTTAACACACGACCAATATTATCATCTAC
>CATIMP010000063.1 GCA_949528465.1 Bacteroidota bacterium
CCAAAACATCAAAATATTCAAGATTATATGGGTTGTTTTTGTGTTACGGCAGGCTTTGGAACTGCCGAACTTGCCAAAGATTTTGAAGCGCGTAACGACGATTATAACAGCATTATGGTAAAGGCTCTCGCGGACCGATTGGCGGAAGCTTTTGCGGAATATTTACATAAGCAAGTACGCACCACGCATTGGGGCTACCAGCCTAACGAGTCGTTGACCAACGAAGAACTTATCAAAGAATCGTACAGCGGTATTCGTCCTGCGCCAGGGTATCCAGCATGCCCAGACCACTTAGAAAAAGAAACCATTTGGGAGCTTTTGGACGTAAAAAACCGTATTGGCGTTGAACTTACAGAGAGTCTTGCCATGTGGCCTGCGGCATCGGTTTCGGGCTACTATTTTGCGCATCCTGAGGCTGCCTATTTTGGTTTAGGTAAGATTACCAAAGATCAAGTTCAAGATTACGCTACACGAAAAAATATAACGATTGAAAAAGCCATACAGTGGCTGCAACCCAACCTAAAGGAATAAGATGAAAGTTACTGAACATGTTAAAAAAGCGGAAGGAAAAACCTTGTTTTCGTTTGAGATTTTACCCCCATTAAAAGGACAGAATATCGAAACTATTTTTGATAATATAGATCCGCTAATGGAGTTTAATCCGCCGTTTATTGACGTTACCTATCACCGTGAGGAATACGAATTTAAAGAGCTTTCTAACGGCTTGCTAGAAAAGCGCATCGTACGTAAACGCCCGGGAACTGTGGGTATATGTGCCGCCATTCAAAACAAGTATAAAGTCGATGCTATTCCACACGTGTTATGTGGGGGATTTGACAAAGAAGACACCGAAAATTTCCTGATTGATATGGGCTTTTTGGGGATTGACAACGTGGTTGCCCTTCGTGGTGATGCGGTAAAATCGGAAACGTATTTTAAACCTGAACCCAAAGGAAATGCCTACGCATTGGATTTGGTGCATCAAATAGCGGATATGAACAAGGGTGTTTATTTGGATGAAGACATTCAAAATACCGCGCAAACCGATTTTTGTATTGGCGTAGCTGGCTATCCTGAAAAGCATATGGAAGCTCCCAATATGGAAAGCGACTTGCACTTTTTAAAGAAAAAGATGGAAGGTGGTGCAGACTATATTGTAACCCAAATGTTCTTCGATAACGAGAAGTTTTTTGCCTTTGTAAAAAATTGCCGTGAGGCTGGCATTACTGCGCCCATTATTCCTGGGTTAAAACCTTTGGCAACGCAAAAACAGCTGAATATGATTCCACATCGTTTTCATGTGGACTTGCCCGAGGCGCTTATCAAAGAAGTACTAAAAGCAAAGACTAGAGAAGCCGTTAGAGAAGTGGGGATTGAATGGTGCATTGCACAAAGCCAAGAACTTATTAAAAACGGCGTTCCGTTTTTACACTATTATTCTATGGGTAAATCAGATAATATCCATAAAGTAGCGCGTGCTGTTTTTTAACAACAACCCGAGTTTGGATCACAGCTTACGCCACTGGCCGTAACACGTACCCGTGGTTTTTCTTGCGGAATGCCGCATTGGTCAGGAGCTAAGCAAGCCGTTTGCGTATTGATAAGTTGAAAGGCACTTCCGTCAAATGCTAAGCGATAACGCCCAATGGTGCTTTCTTGGTATTCCACTTCGACTTCCATATCCGCGTAAGCCAACTGTTTTTCGGCCATTTCCAATATCTCCAAAACGCTATCGGGTTTTAGGCGATGGTCTATGTCCGA